>NZ_JBEZKZ010000023.1:0-91558 GCF_040651895.1 Streptomyces sp. NPDC048352 | reverse complement strand
CGGGGTGCGGGCCGGCCGGGCCGGGGCCGGGGGCAGCTGGCCCTTGAGGGGGCCCCAGTCGTTCGGGTCCGGTACCCCGGGCGGGAGCATCTGGCGGCGCTTGGGGGCGTCGGGATCGTGCGCCTCGCCCGGCTCCTTGGCTCCGGGCCAGGCCTTGGCGACGCGCGCCGCCAGGACGAAGTCCTTGCGCAGCGGGTGTCCCTCGAAGTTCTCGGGGAGCAGCAGGTGGACGAGGTTCGGGTGGTCGGTGAAGGTCACCCCGAACATCTCGAAGGTCTCCCGCTCGTGCCAGGCCGCGCCCGCGTACACCGCGACGGCCGAGGGGAGGGAGGGCGCCGCGTGCGGAACGGTCGTACGCAGCAGCAGGCGGCGCACCCGGTGGTTCTCCAGGGCGACGACGTGCGCGCAGACGCGGAAGCCCGTGCCGGGTTCGTCGACGGCGCTCAGCCAGTCGAAGTAGGTGCAGCCGAGCTTGTCGCGGGCGATCTCCAGCGCGGGGATCCAGGAGCCGGCCGGGACGTCGACGGTGAGGACGTCGTACGCGGACGAGGCCACGGCCTCGGCGCCGAAGACCGTCGCGGCCGCTTCGGGGAGGGAGTCGTAGAGGTTCACGCGCCGGCCCCCGGTGCGGGCGGCGGGGTGACCAGGCCGCTGGTGAGCTGGGCGACGGACGGGGTCGCCGCGTAGCGGTCGGCCAGGGACTCCCGGGCGATCTTCTCCTGGAGTTTGAGGATGCCCTGGAGGAGGGCCTCCGGGCGCGGCGGGCAGCCCGGCACGTAGACGTCGACCGGAATGATCTGGTCCACGCCCTTGGTGACGGAGTACGAGTCCCAGTACGGCCCGCCGCAGTTGGAGCAGGCGCCGAAGGAGATGACGTACTTCGGCTCGGGCATCTGCTCGTACAGGCGCCTGACGGCCGGGGCCATCTTGTCCGTCACCGTGCCGGAGACGATCATCAGGTCGGCCTGGCGCGGCCCGGGCGCGAACGGGATGACACCCAGGCGGATGAAGTCGTGGCGGGCCATGGACGCGGCGATGAACTCGATCGCGCAGCAGGCGAGGCCGAAGTTGAAGACCCACAGGCTGTAGCGGCGGCCCCAGTTCAGGACCACCTTCATGGGCTCCGGGGCGAGGCGGGAGAGCACTCCCAGCCTCTTCGGCTCCGGAAGCGGCTGGGGCTCCGGGGTGACGGCCGGTGTCACGTCCATTCGAGGACGCCCTTCTTGTACGCGTAGAGCAGGCCGACGGCCAGGAACCCCAGGAAGACGAACATCTCGACCAGGGTCGTGGCGCCGTAACCGGCGGCGGCGAACACCGTCGCCCACGGGAAGAGGAAGATCGAGTCGACGGCGAAGACGACGTAGAGGAAGGAGTAGACGTAGTAGCGGACCTGGGTGTGCGCCCAGCCCTCGCCCACGGGGTCCACGCCGCACTCGTACGTCAGCAGCTTCTCGGGGGTCGGGACCACGGGCCGCAGCAGGCGGCCGGCGCCGAAGGCCACGGCGACGAAGAGCACGCCGAGCACCGCGAGCAGGCCCACGACCGAATAGCTCCGGAAGTAGTCCGCCGCGATCACGGCTGCTGTCGATACCGTTGGGTCGGGCACGTCCGTTCCTCGCTCCTCGGCCACTGTCGACGATCTGGTGATCTGGTACGGCAGGGAGTCTAGGGCCTGGGCTGCACGGGGTGGGGTTACCCCCCGTTCACTCCGCCTGGCCGCCCCATGGCGTCGGCCGGGCGGACTTGGCAGGCTGAGCCGCATGACCGCGAACGATCAAGCTTCCGCTCCCCCTCCCGTGCGCCCCGCCTTCGACGCGGCCACGTGGAAGGAAATCGCTTATCTGCTGAGCAATCTGCCGGTGGCGTTGATCGGATTTGTTTACACGGTTTTCATGCTCGCAACGGCGGGCGGTCTGTCCGTGACCGCGATCGGACTGCCGTTGATCACATGCGGTCTCCTCGGTTCCCGGCAGCTCGGAAAGCTCGACCGCGTCCGGGCGCGGGCCCTGCTGGGCGTGCGGGTGGACGAGCCGACCCCGCTGCCGGGGCCGGGGCGGGCAGGCGGGTTCTTCGCCTGGCTGTGGGCCGGGCTCAAGGACCCGGTGGGCTGGCGGACCGTGCTGTACGAGCTGGTCCGGCTGCCGTGGGGAGTACTGACCTTCAGTATCGCGCTGACGGGCCTGTTCGTGCTGTGGCCGGTTCTGCCGTACGTGGTGCGCGGCCTGGCGAACGTGGACCGCGCGATGGTACGGGGCCTGCTGTCGCCCTCCGACGAGCTGGAGCGGCGCATCGCCGAGCTGGAGACGGGGCGCGGGGTGGTCGTGGACACCGCGGCCGCCGACCTGCGGCGCATCGAACGGGACCTGCACGACGGGGCCCAGGCACGCCTGGTGGCGCTCGCCATGGGGCTGGGCCTGGCCAAGGAGAAGCTGCTCGAGGACCCGGAGGGCGCGGCCGCCATGGTCGACGAGGCGCACGGCGAGGTGAAGCTGGCGCTGCGGGAGCTGCGGGACCTGGCCCGCGGGATCCACCCGGCGGTGCTGACCGACCGGGGGCTGGACGCGGCGCTGTCGTCGGTGGCCTCGCGGTGCCTGGTGCCGGTCAAGGTGCTCGTGGACCTGCCGGCGCGGCCGGCGGAGGCGATCGAGGGGATCGCGTACTTCACGGTCTCCGAGCTGCTGCAGAACGTCAGCAAGCACGCGGGGGCGCGGGGCGCGAGCGTCGAGGTGTGGCGGGCGGGCGCCCGGCTGCTGGTCCGGGTCTCCGACGACGGCCGCGGCGGAGCCAGGGCCTCCGGCGGGAGCGGGCTGGCGGGGCTGGCGGAGCGGTTGCGGGCGGTGGACGGGGTGTTCGCCGTGGACTCCCCCGAGGGGGAGGGGACGGTGGCGACGGCGGAGCTGCCGTGGCGCGACCGCGCGTAGGGGGGGTGCGGGTGGCGGTGCCGGCGGGCGGGCGGGCCGGTGCCGGTGGGAGAGCGGGTGCGGGTGGTGTGCCGCTGCGCGGGGCGGTGTCCCCTACCCGCCCTTCCCCCGTTCCCCGGGGCTCCGCCCCGGACCCCGCGCCTCAAACGCCGGCGGGGCTGAAGGCACAGGAGCACCGCCCCCGGACCCCGCGCCTCAAACGCCGGCGGGGCTGAAAGGCCCAGGAGCACCGCCCCCAGACCCTGCGCCTCAAACGGCTGGCGGGACTGAGGGCCCAGGAGCTCCGCCCCGGGCCCCGCGCATCCAACGCCGGCGGGGCTGAAGGCACAGGGGCTCCGTCCCGACCCGCGCCGCGAACGCCCAACGGGCTGGAGCGTGCCGGCCGGGCCGGAAGGCCACGGCTCCGCCCCGATTCCGCGCCTCCGTGCCGGGCGCGGTGGGTGGGGTTATCCCCCCGGGGGAGACGCCGACTCGCCTCATGGCTCGGGCAGAGGGGCGGGCGGCAGGGTGGGAGGGTCAACGGATGAGCTGAAGGGCGGGTCGGGATCATGGGCAACGGCAAGGCGGCTGCGGTGCTACGGGCCCCGGTGGCCGCGCAGACCTGGCGCGAGTTCGCGTACCTGCTCGTCGGCCTCCCCCTCAGCACCCTGTACTTCTCGCTCGCCGTCACCGGAGTGGCCCTCGGCGCCGGGCTGCTCGTGACGTTCGTCGGGGTGCCGGTGCTGGCCGGGGCGCTGGCCATGTGCCGGGGGTTCGGGCAGGTGGAGCGGGCCCGGGTGCGCGGGATGCTGCGGGTCCCGCTCGCCGATCCGGCACCGGTCCGCCCGGCCGAGAGCGGCGCGGTGGCCATGGTCGGGGCACTGCTCAAGAGCGGCAGCGCCTGGCGGCACGCGCTGTACTCGGTGGTCCACCTGCCGTGGGCGGTGTTCGCCTTCTCGACGGCGGTGGTGCTGTGGAGCGCCGGCTGGAGCATGCTGCTGTACCCGCTGTGGTTCTGGGTCTTCCCCGCCTTCACCGACGAGCCGGGTCTGCCGGTCCTCCAGAACGGCGACTACGCCTTCTACCTCGACTCCCCCCTGTCGATCGCCGCCGCCTTCGCCGTCGGGCTGGGCCTGACGCTGGCCACCCCGTGGGTCCTGCGGGCCCTGACCACCGTGGACCGCGTCCTGGTCGGCGGGCTACTCGGCCGGTCCCGCCTCGACGACCGGGTCAGCGAGCTGGAGTCCGACCGCGGGACGGTCGTGGACACCGCCGCCGCCGACCTGCGGCGCATCGAACGCGACCTGCACGACGGGGCGCAGGCCCGCCTGGTGGCGCTGGCCATGGACCTGGGGCTGGCGAAGGAGAAGCTCGCCGAGGACCCGCAGGCCGCCGCCCGCATGGTGGACGAGGCCCACGGCGAGGTGAAGATCGCCCTCCAGGAGCTGCGCGACCTCGCCCGGGGCATCCATCCGGCGGTGCTGACCGACCGGGGGCTGGACGCCGCCCTGTCGTCGGTGGCCTCCCGCTGCGCGGTGCCGGTGCGGGTGGAGGTGGACCTGCCGGCCCGGCCGGCGGCGGCGATCGAGGGCATCGCCTACTTCACGGTCTCGGAGCTGCTCCAGAACGTCAGCAAGCACGCCGGGGCGCGGGGCGCGCGGGTCGAGGTGTGGAAGTCCGGGGAACGGCTGCTGATCCAGGTCAGCGACGACGGGCGCGGCGGGGCGAGGCCCTCCGGCGGGAGCGGGCTGGCGGGGCTCGCGGAGCGGCTGGACGCGGTGGACGGGGTGTTCGCGGTGGACTCCCCGGAGGGGGAGGGGACGGTGGTCACGGCGGACCTCCCGTGGCGCCCCCACGGCCGCTGACCGGGACCCGTCCGGTGCCGACGGGTGCCGCTGGGTGGAAAGGTCCCTGCCCAGTTCGCTGGGCGCGGCCTGGTCCGAGGGCTCCGGGTGCCGCTGAGCGGAGCCGTCCCCGGGCTGCGGGTGTGCCACTAGGCGGAGGCTGTCGCCCAGCTACGCCTGCCACTGCGCAAGGCGGCCCCCGCTCTGCGGATTCCCCTAGGGGGTGTCCTGGCGATCATGTCGAGGCGTACACCTCCGCTTGGCGGCGCGGCGGCCCTCCCTGTCGCCAGGCGACCTGCTCCGAATGGCTGCTCTGGTGTGCCCGGCCGACCTGACCTGCTTTAGCGTCGTACTGCCGTGCCGCCCAGGCTGCGGCGCACCGAGGCGATGGAGAGGAACTCCCATGGCAGTCGTGATGACCTTTGTGTGGCCCGAGCTCACGCCAGAGGCGTACGACGCGGCGCGTGGCCGGGTGGGCTGGGAGGACGACGCTCCGGACGGGTTCGTGATGCACATGGGCTGGTTCGCCGACGACGGCTTCCACGCGGCCGACGTCTGGGAGACGGAGGATCACTTCACACGGTTCATCGCCGACAGGGTCGCACCTGTGGTCAAAGGGGAACTGGGCATCACGACCGAGCCCCAGGTGACGTTCGCCCCCCTCTACCGGCGCTTCATCGCCCCGGACGCCAGCGGCGCCGCCTGAACTGACCTCGAACTTGTCCGGACGATCACGTTCGCAGCCAGATGACGAGGGTTGCGGCGGTTGCGGTGCCGAGGTAGACGTAACGACGCTTGTCGTAACGGGTGGCCACGGCGCCGTGCTGTTTGAGGCGGTTGATCGCCCGCTCGACGGTATTGCGTTTCTTGTACCGCTCGTCGCCGAAGCCCGGTGGCCGTCCGCCGCGTGAGCCCTTGCGCAGGCGGGCGGCCTGGCTGTCGGTCTTCTCCGGGATCATGTGGCGGATGCCCCGGCGCCGCAGGTACTCCCAGCATGGGCCGTTGCTGTATGCCTCGTCGGCCGCGACGCTGGTCGGCTTCTTTCGGGGTCGGCCCGGTCCGGGCTGGGGCACACGGACGTTCTCCACGCGGATTCGTCCTGGTGTTCCGGGATTCCGGCCCCCTTTGAAGCGGGGGTCGACGGCGGATCGGTCCGGGCGCCAGCCGCGCGCTGATGCGCCCGCACGATCGTGGAGTCCACCGAGATGTCCCAGTCGACGTCACCCGCAGCGTCGGCCGCGGCCTGGACTTGCTGGAGCAGCCGCTCCCAGGTCCCGTCGCCAGACCACAGGTGGTGCCGTTCGTAGACCGTCTTCCACCGACCGAACCGTTCGGGCAGGTCACGCCACTGCAGCCCGGTCCGCACCCGGTGCAGAATCCCGTTAATCACCTGCCGGTGGTCCCGCCACCTGCCGCAACGCCTGTTGCCGACCAGCAGGAACGGCCGCAGCCGTCCCCGGGCTCCGGGTGCCGCTGGGCGGTAGCCGTCCCCGGGGCCGTCGGACGGAGCCGCCTGCGCGGTCGGCCGCCCTTCCTCCCCCGGCTTGCGGAGCCCGGGCCTCCGGGGTGGTACGGCTCGCGGGCGGGCGCCGGTTTCGGCCTTGTCTTTCGTTCTTGGCCGGGATTCGCCCTCCGCCAGGGGTCCGGCTGGGATGCTTGGCCCTGCCAAGTGGGTGGACGAGTGACGCGGGAGCTGCTGGAACGTGGACGACAGGGTGCGTGTGGTCATCGCCGAGGACTCAGTGCTGCTCCGTGAGGGCCTGACCCGGCTGCTGACCGACCGGGGGCATGACGTCGTGGCCGGCGTCGGGGACGCGGAAGCCCTGCTCAAGACGGTGGCCGAGCTCGCCGCCGAGGACGCGCTGCCGGACGTCGTGGTGGCCGACGTGCGGATGCCCCCCACCCACACGGACGAAGGCGTACGCGCCGCCGTCCGCCTGCGCCGCGACTACCCCGGCATCGGGGTGCTCGTCCTGTCGCAGTACGTGGAGGAGCAGTACGCCACCGAACTGCTGGCCGGTTCCAGCACCGGCGTGGGCTACCTGCTCAAGGACCGCGTGGCCGAGGTCCGCGAGTTCCTCGACGCCGTGGTGCGCGTCGCCCGGGGCGGCACCGCGCTGGACCCGGAGGTCGTCGCCCAGCTGCTGGGGCGCAGCCGCAAGCAGGACGTCCTCGCCGGTCTGACCCCGCGCGAGCGGGAGGTACTGGGCCTGATGGCCGAAGGACGCACGAATTCCGCCGTGGCCAAGCAGCTCGTGGTGAGCGACGGAGCCGTGGAGAAGCACGTCAGCAACATCTTCATGAAGCTGGGGCTGTCCCCGAGTGACGGGGATCACCGGCGTGTACTGGCGGTCCTCACCTATCTGAGGTCCTGATGGACTGACACCCTGTCAGGCGGGACGCGCCGCTCCGGCGCGCGCCCCGGCGACCGCCGGTTGGTTTGGAATATTTCGAGTAGTGCACGACGTCTGTCGGACAGGCCGCCCCGGAAAGGGGCGGTCCAGAATGCGGGCGACCCAGGGCCGGACGACCCCGCGGACGTAGGGTTGGTTCTGGGAGCGAGCGCCCGCGCCTCGAAGGAGGTCCAGTTCAGTGACCAGCCAGGTCAGTAGCCCGGCCGAGCAGGCCGACGGGGCCGGTGGGTCCATCGGCGAGCAGCGCACCGCGCCTCAGCCCGGTGGAGCCGGCAAGGAGATCCGTCGCGTAGACCGCGTGATCATCCGTTTCGCGGGTGACTCGGGTGACGGTATGCAGCTGACGGGTGACCGTTTCACCTCGGAGACGGCGTCCTTCGGAAACGACCTCTCCACGCTGCCGAACTTCCCCGCCGAGATCCGGGCGCCTGCCGGAACCCTGCCGGGCGTGTCCTCGTTCCAGCTGCACTTCGCCGACCACGACATCCTGACCCCCGGTGACGCGCCGAACGTGCTGGTCGCGATGAATCCGGCGGCCCTGAAGGCCAACATCGCCGACGTGCCGCGCGGCGCGGAGATCATCGTCAACACCGACGAGTTCACCAAGCGGCCCATGGCCAAGGTCGGCTACGAAACCTCCCCGCTGGAGGACGGCTCCCTCTCGGCCTACAACATCCATCCGGTGCCGCTGACCACCCTGACGGTGGAGGCGCTGAAGGACTTCGGCCTCAGCCGCAAGGAGGCGGAGCGCAGCAAGAACATGTTCGCGTTGGGGCTGCTGAGCTGGATGTACCACCGCCCCACCGAGGCGACGGAGAACTTCCTGCGGCAGAAGTTCGCGAAGAAGCCGGACATCGCCGAGGCGAACATCGTCGCCTTCCGGGCCGGCTGGAACTTCGGCGAGACCACCGAGGACTTCGCCGTCTCCTACGAGGTCGCTCCCGCGACGCAGGCCTTCCCGACCGGCACCTACCGCAACATCTCGGGGAACCTGGCCCTGTCCTACGGCCTGATCGCCGCAGCCCAGCAGGCCGACCTGCCGCTCTACCTGGGCTCGTACCCGATCACCCCGGCCTCGGACATCCTGCACGAGCTGTCGAAGCACAAGAACTTCGGCGTGCGGACCTTCCAGGCCGAGGACGAGATCGCCGGCATCGGCGCCGCGCTCGGCGCGGCCTTCGGCGGCTCGCTCGCCGTCACCACCACCTCGGGCCCGGGCGTGGCCCTGAAGTCGGAGACCATCGGCCTGGCCGTGTCCCTGGAGCTGCCGCTCCTGATCGTGGACATCCAGCGCGGCGGCCCCTCCACCGGCCTGCCCACCAAGACCGAGCAGGCCGACCTCCTCCAGGCCATGTACGGCCGCAACGGCGAGGCCCCCGTCCCGATCGTCGCCCCGCGCACCCCGGCGGACTGCTTCGACGCCGCACTGGACGCGGCCCGGATCGCCCTCACCTACCGGACGCCGGTCTTCCTGCTCTCCGACGGGTACCTCGCCAACGGCTCCGAGCCCTGGCGGATCCCCGACGTGGCCGACCTCCCCGACCTCACGGTCCAGTTCGCGACGGCCCCGAACCACACGCTGGCCGACGGCACCGAGGTGTTCTGGCCCTACAAGCGCGACCCGCAGACCCGGGCCCGCCCGTGGGCGGTGCCGGGCACGCCGGGCCTGGAGCACCGGATCGGCGGGATCGAGAAGCAGGACGGCACGGGCAACATCTCCTACGACCCGGCCAACCACGACTTCATGGTCCGCACCCGCCAGGCCAAGATCGACGGCATCGAGGTCCCGGACCTGGACGTCGACGACCCGGACGGCGCCCGCACCCTCGTCCTGGGCTGGGGCTCCACCTACGGCCCCGTCACCGCCGCCGTCCGCCGCCTGCGCCGGCACGGAACCCCGATCGCGCAGGCCCACCTGCGCCACCTCAACCCCTTCCCGAGGAATCTCGGAGAGGTCCTGAAGCGTTACGACAAGGTAGTGGTGCCCGAGATGAACCTCGGGCAGCTGGCCACCCTGATCCGGGCGAGGTACTTGGTCGACGCCCAGTCGTACAACCAGGTCAACGGAATGCCCTTCAAGGCGGAGCAGCTCGCGAAGGTTCTCGAGGAGGCCATCAATGACTGAGGTGACCGACGCCCCCACCCTGCTGTCCCTGGTCCCCAAGGCCGAGGCGAAGCAGTCGATGAAGGACTTCAAGTCGGACCAGGAGGTCCGGTGGTGTCCGGGCTGCGGTGACTATGCGGTCCTGGCCGCCGTACAGGGCTTCATGCCCGAGCTCGGCCTCGCCCGGGAGAACATCGTCTTCGTCTCCGGCATCGGCTGCTCCTCCCGCTTCCCGTACTACATGAACACCTACGGGATGCACTCCATCCACGGCCGCGCCCCCGCCATCGCCACCGGCCTGGCCACCTCCCGCCGGGACCTCTCCGTCTGGGTCGTCACCGGCGACGGCGACGCCCTCTCCATCGGCGGCAACCACCTCATCCACGCCCTGCGCCGCAACGTCAACCTCAAGATCCTCCTCTTCAACAACCGGATCTACGGCCTCACCAAAGGCCAGTACTCCCCCACCTCGGAACTCGGCAAGATCACCAAGTCCACCCCCATGGGCTCCCTCGACGCCCCCTTCAACCCCGTCTCCCTCGCCCTCGGAGCCGAAGCCTCCTTCGTCGCGCGCACCATCGACTCGGACCGCAGGCACCTCACCGAAGTCCTGCGCCAGGCCGCCGACCACCCCGGCACCGCCCTCGTCGAGATCTACCAGAACTGCAACATCTTCAACGACGGCGCCTTCGACGCCCTCAAGGACCAGGACCAGGCCCAGGACGCGGTCATCCGCCTCGAACACGGCCGGCCCATCCGCTTCGGCGCCGGCGACACCAAGGGCGTCATCCGCAACCCCGGCACCGGCGACCTCGAAGTCGTCGAGGTCACCCCGCAGAACGAAGCACAGATCCTCACCCACGACGCCCACGCCGCCAGCCCCACCACGGCCTTCGCCCTCTCCAGGCTCGCCGACCCCGACACCCTCCACCGGACACCCATCGGCGTCTTCCGGAGCGTGCAGCGGCCCGTCTACGACACCCTGATGGCCGACCAGCTCGACACCGCCGTCGACCAGCACGGCAAGGGTGACCTGGCAGCCCTGCTCGCCGGCTCCGACACGTGGACCGTGGTCGGCTAGGCACACCGCCCGACCGGCCGACCGGTGACCGACAGCCCGGACCCGCCCCAGGGTCCGGGCTTCGTCGTATCCCCACCCGGGTGTCATGAGCATCTCCCTGAGACGGGCATGACAGCGACGCCGTACGGCGCTACCGTCGTTGAGGTTGTGAGATTGGCTGGAAGTCGCACTGGAGGCCCCGTGAAGGCGGAGAACGAACAGCGCACGGGTCTGCTCTACGGATTCGGCGCATATGGGATGTGGGGGCTCGTCCCCCTCTTCTGGCCCCTCATCAAGCCTTCCGGGGCGATCGAGATCCTCGCCCACCGCATGGTCTGGTCGCTGGGCGCCGTCGGGATCGCGCTCCTCGCGCTGCGGCGCTGGGGGTGGATCAGCGAGATGGTGCGCCACCCGCGCAAGCTCGGGCTGACGGCGCTGGCCGCCACCGTGATCAGCGTGAACTGGGGCCTGTACATCTGGGCGGTCAACAACGGCCAGGTCGTCGAGGCCAGCCTCGGCTACTTCATCAACCCGCTGGTCACCATCGCCATCGGCGTCCTGGTGCTGGCCGAGCGGCTGCGCCGGGCCCAGTGGGCGGCGGTGGGGATCGGCTTCGCCGCCGTACTGGTCCTGGCCGTCGGCTACGGGCGGCCCCCGTGGATCTCGCTGACGCTGGCCTTCTCCTTCGCCACCTACGGGCTGATCAAGAAGAAGCTCGACATGGGCGGACTGGAGTCGCTGGCCGCCGAGACGGCCCTGCAGTTCCTGCCCGCCCTCGGCTACCTGCTGTGGCTGGGAGTCCAGGGGCGGTCGACCTTCGCCTCGGAGGGGCTCGGACACTCCGCGCTGCTCGCCGCGACGGGGCTGGTCACCGCGATCCCCCTGGTCTGCTTCGGGGCGGCCGCGATCCGGGTGCCGCTGTCCACGCTGGGACTGCTCCAGTACCTGGCCCCGCTGTTCCAGTTCGCACTCGGGGTCGTCTACTTCCACGAAGCGATGCCGCCCGAGCGGTGGGCCGGCTTCTCGCTGGTCTGGGCCGCGCTGGTGCTGCTGACCTGGGACGCCCTGCGGACCGCCCGGCGCTCCAGGGCCCTGCTCGCCGAGGCGGCCGCCGCCGCCCGGCCGCCGGCGCCGAGCCGCGAGCCGGCGTAACCGCACACCCCTACACCACACGATCCCCGGTACGGAACATCCGTACCGGGGATCGTCCGTTTTCCGAACGCCCCTGACCGGATTGTGGTCTTGACGGATAGTCACACTCTCGCTGACCATCAGGCTCGCACTGACGCACCACGCTCACCTGCACGATTCCCGCACGTTCCGTCTCATCCCCAACGGATCATCCCAAACGGAATCCCGGAGCCCCCACATGAGCCTGTCCGTCTCCCGGCGTCTCGCCGCCGCGTCCGCACTCGCGGTCGCGGGGCTGCTGTCCGCCACGTCCCCCGCCGCGCTCGCGGCCCCCACGGCCGTCACGGCAGCGCCGACGCCGCCCGACATCCCGCTGGCCAACGTCAAGGCCCACCTGTCACAGCTCCAGACCATCGCCACCAACAACGGCGGCAACCGAGCCCACGGCCGGGCCGGCTACAAGGCCTCGATCGACTACGTGAAGGGCAAGCTGGACGCGGCGGGCTTCACCACCACGCTCCAGACCTTCACCTCCAGCGGCGCCACCGGCTACAACCTGATCGCCGACTGGCCGGGCGGCGACCCGAACTCGGTCCTGATGTCCGGCTCGCACCTGGACTCGGTGACCTCGGGCCCCGGCATCAACGACAACGGCTCCGGCTCGGCGGCCGTCCTGGAGACCGCGCTCGCGGTGTCCCGCGCGAACCTCCAGCCGACCAAGCACCTGCGCTTCGGCTGGTGGGGCGCGGAGGAGCTGGGCCTCGTCGGCTCGAAGTACTACGTCAACAGCCTGCCGGCGACGGAGAAGGCGAAGATCTCCGGCTACCTGAACTTCGACATGATCGGCTCGCCGAACCCGGGCTACTTCGTCTACGACGACGACCCGACGATCGAGCAGACCTTCAAGAACTACTACGCGGGCCTCGGCATCCCCACCGAGATCGAGACCGAGGGCGACGGCCGCTCCGACCACGCGCCGTTCAAGTCCGCCGGGATCCCGGTCGGCGGCCTGTTCTCCGGCGCGGACTACACCAAGACGGCCGCGCAGGCCCAGAAGTGGGGCGGCACCTCCGGTCAGGCCTTCGACCGCTGCTACCACTCCTCCTGCGACACCACGGCGAACATCAACGACACGGCCCTGGACCGCAACGCCGACGCCATCGCCTACGCGGTCTGGAACCTGGGGGCGGCCACCCCCGTCCCGCCCGGCCAGTCCTTCGAGAACACCGCGGACGTGACCATCCCGGACTCCCCGGCCGCCGCGGTGACCTCGCCGATCACGGTCTCGGGCGTCGCGGGCAACGCCCCGGCCACCACCAAGGTGGACGTGAACATCGTCCACACCTACCGCGGTGACCTCCAGATCGACCTGGTCGCCCCGGACGGGACGGCGTACCGGCTGAAGAACTCCAGCAGCTCGGACTCGGCGGACAACGTGGTGGCGAGCTACACGGTGAACGCGTCGAGCGAGGTCGCCAACGGCGTCTGGAAGCTCCAGGTCAAGGACGTGGCCGCGCAGGACGTCGGCTACATCAACAGCTGGAAGATCACCTTCTGACGGGACCGGACGACGGCCCGCCCGGTCCTGGGCGGCCCCGGCCCCGGACGGCTCCGGTCCTGGACGGCTCTAGTCCTCCCCCGCTCCGGCGTGACCCGACTGGATCACGCCGGACAGGGGGTCCTGGATGCGGGCGCGCAGCTCCTGGGCGACCGCCGAGACGTCCGCCCGGCCCAGCTTCGCGGCCTCCACCAGGTCGCCCAGCTCCTCCGGCGAGGGCAGCTGCTTCGCCCCGGCCACCCGCAGGTACGAGCGGGTCGCGGCGGCGGCGTAGAACTCGTTCATCGGCGATTCCAGCGCCGGGCAGACGGCGAGCGTGTGCAGGAAGGCCGCCGCCCGCCAGGCGGTGTCGGGGGCGGGCTGCTCCGGGACCATCACCAGGTCGTTCTGGTGCCGGGCGACGGCAGCGGCCACCCCGGAGGGGTCCCACACGGCGGGATCCGACGGCAGATGGTGGGCCAGTGCGGTCCAGGCCCACTCCATGGTGATCTTCAATTGCCGAACCGCTCCTGGAAGTAGCCCCAGTGGTCGGCGAACTCCTCGATGCCCGTGAGGAACGTCTTGCGGTCCTCGTCGAGTTCGCGTTCCGTGACCTCGGTGATGAGCGCGGTGACCGTCGTACCCAGCGCCGCCGCGCGCGCCTTCAGGCGTTCGTGGAACTCTTCGTCCAGGCGGATGGTGACGTGTCTCGACATGTCCATCACGGTACAGCGGCCGCGCTGTACGCAGGAGGGGAACGGCACAAGGGTGGCCGGGGACACAGGTCCCCGGCCACCCCCGGCGGTGCTGCGGCTACTTCGCGGAGTCGGCCGTCCTCACCAGCTGGTCCTTGGTGACCGCACCGACGTAGACCTTGCCGTCGTCCGTGATCAGCGCGTTGACCAGGCGGGTGGAGAAGAACCGGCCCTCGCCGAACTTCCCGGAGACCTTGTCCCCGAGGGAGTTCAGGAACTGCTTGGCCTCCTTCGGCGCGTTCTTGTCGTTCTCCAGGTCCTTCAGGGACATCCCGGACGTGCCGGCCCCCGCGTCGATCCGCGCCACCGTGGACCAGCCCTCGCCGAGGACCTTCACCTCACCCTTGCCGTCCGCCCCGCCGGCCAGGGCGCCGAGGCCGGGGAAGGACTCCAGCGCCTTGAGCGGCTTGTCCTCCTTCGCGTCCTTGCCGTGCTCCGAGCCCTCCGTCACCTTGGCGCCCTTCGGCGGGGCGAAGGCGAAGGCGTCCGCGGCCGGCTTGGCGAAGTCCACCTGGGTGAAGCCCGCGTCCACGATCGGCTTGCCGCCCTGGCTGGAGAGCAGCCGGACGCGCAGCGGCACGCCGTTCCCGGCGTCCACCGCGATCTGCACCGAGCCGACGGTGGAGCCGCCCTGCTTGGGCTTGAGGACCAGCTGGTAGGCGTCGCGCCCGGCGACCTGCGCGGTGTCGCCGACGCTGATCTCGGTGGTGGGGCCGGCGGCCTTGAGGAGCTCCTGCGCCAGCTCCTGCGGCGAGGCCGCGAGGCGGTCGGCGGCCTTCCCGTGCTCCTGGCCCGCGGCGTCCCGCCCGTCCTTCTCGTGGAAGGCCTCGTTGGACTTGGAGTCGTAGCCCCAGACGTCCTCGCCGTTGTGGACGAGGGTGTACTCGTCCTTGCCGTCGAGGAAGGTCACCTTCTGGCGGTCCGGGCCGTCGGCCGCGACCCGGAAGGTGTGCGTGCCGTTCGCCAGCTGCGCGATCTTGTCCTGCGGGTCGGCCGACCCGCCCGCCATCCCGCCGCCGCCGAGCAGCCCGGAGGCCAGCTGGGGCAGGCCCAGATCGGTGGTGATCTTGGCGGTGCCGGAGAGCTGCTCCACGTCGGAGGCCGCGACCTTCTCGATCAGCTGCTGCGCCGTCACCTTGGGCAGGTCCGGTCCGCCGGCGTTGGCGAAGGCCGGGACCATCGCCACGGTCGCCGCCGCGACCCCCGCCACGGCGACCGGTACGGCGTACCGGGCGGCCTTGCGCGAGGTCTTCGTGTTCGCTGCCATGTCAGTCCCTGCCCTCTGTGTCCACGGCGGCGACCCCCGTGTCGCCGCGCTCACCCGATCCGGTGGGGTTCTCGATGGCTCCATCTGACCAAAACGGGGAGCCCGGGGCGTCAGCCCCCGGAATCAACTCCGCGTACGACCGTGGGATGACATGGGAAGGGCCCCCGCTCCGCGACCCGTAGGGGTCACGGGGCCGCGGGGGCCCTTCCACTGCCAGGGGCGCCGGTCAGCCCGCGCGGTGGACCACCGCGTCGCACAGCTCCTCCAGCGCCGACTTCGCGAAGCACTCCGGCAGCGGGGCGAGCGTGGCGCGCGCGTCCTCCGCGTACTGGATGGTGTCGCGGCGGGCCTGCTCCAGCGCGGGGTGCACCCGCAGCCGGGCGAGGACCTCGGCGTGCCGGGCGTCGTCCGTGAGGTCCCCGTCGAGCAGGGCCACGAGCTCCAGGTCCTCGGGGCGGCGGTCCCGCTCTGCCATCTCGCGCAGCCGCAGCACGGGCAGGGTCGGGATGCCCTCGCGCAGGTCGGTGCCGGGGGTCTTGCCGGACTCGTGCGAGTCGGAGGCGATGTCGAGGACGTCGTCCGCGAGCTGGAAGGCGGTGCCGAGGCGCTCGCCGTACTGGGTCAGGATGTCGACGACGGACTCGTCGGCGCCGGACATCAGCGCGCCGAAGCGGCCGGAGACGGCGATCAGCGAGCCGGTCTTGCCGGCGATGACGTCCAGGTAGTGCGCGACCGGGTCGCGGCCGTCGCGCGGACCGGCCGTCTCCAGGATCTGGCCGGTCACGAGCCGCTCGAAGGCCTCGGCCTGGATGCGCACGGCCTCCGGCCCGAGGTCCGCGAGGATGTGCGACGCACGGGCGAACAGGAAGTCACCCGTCAGGACCGCCACGGAGTTGCCCCAGCGGGTGTTGGCGCTCTCCACCCCGCGGCGCACGTCCGCCTCGTCCATGACGTCGTCGTGGTACAGCGTCGCCAGGTGGGTGAGCTCCACGACCACCGCGGACGGCACGATCCCGGGCGCGTAGGGATCGCCGAAGCGGGAGGCCAGCATCACCAGCAGCGGCCGGAAGCGCTTGCCCCCGGCGCGCACCAGATGCTGCGCGGCCTCGGTGATGAAGGGGACTTCGCTCTTGGTGGCCTCCAGCAGACCCGCCTCGACGGCGGCCAGTCCGGCCTGGACATCGGTCTCAAGAGCCTGGTCCCGCACGCTCAGTCCGAACGGCCCGACGACGGTCACGAGGGGTACTCCTGTCTGCTGACGATCACGCTGACGATCACATGGATTGTCGATGTGTCGCTGCCATCACTCAAGCCAGCGTATCCGGTCTGTTTTCGATCACCGAGAGGGCCTGTCCGGTTGCCGCGCACGCGCGGTCCGATCCGTCCCGGTATGTTCGGTGGGAGCCGAAACAACCGGAGCATCTGTTTTGTCCAGCACTGCTACCTCCGTGGTCGAGTCCGTGCAGGCCCCGCCGGACGGGCGGCCCTCCGCGCGCCGCCGGATCCGCCCGTTCCGCCGCGGGCGTCAACCCCGGCGGCCCTGCCGCGCCCTCCGCCCGGCGGGCACCGGCCGGTTGACGACGGGCCGTTTCGCGCCGCCCGGGGCGTCGCGGATCCGGCCCTCGCGGGTCCGGCCCTGGCGGTCCGGACCGCGTCCCGGCCGCGCCCCGGTCGCGCCGTACGGGGCGTCCCGTCCACCACTGAGGGGCCGGTGAAGGAATCCCGATGATCATCCGTACCGACTTCCCGTACGCGACCACCCGCGAGGATGTCCGGATCCCGACGCCGGACGGGGTGGATCTGTACGCCCGCATCTGGCGCCCGGTGACGGACGAGCCCGTTCCCGCCCTGCTGGAGTACCTCCCGTACCGGCTGACCGACGGGACCGCGCCGCGCGACGGGCAGCGCCACCCCTGGTACGCCGGGCACGGCTACGCCTCCGTACGGGTGGACGTGCGCGGCCACGGCTGCAGCGGGGGCCGGCCCGGGGACGCGTACGACGCCCGCGAACTGGCCGACGGGGTCGCGGTGGTGGAGTGGCTGGCCGCACAGCCGTGGTGCACGGGTGCGGTGGGGATGTTCGGCATCGGCTGGGGCGGCTGCAACAGCCTCCGGATCGCCGCGCTCGCCCCGAAGGCGCTGAAGGCCGTCGTCACCGTCTGCTCGACGGACGACCGCTACGACGACGACGGCCACTACATGGGCGGCTCCGTGCTGGCCGTGGACATGCACGCCCGGGCCGCCGCCCTGCTGGCCTTCGCCTCCCGCCCGCCGGACCCGCTCCACGTCGGCGACGGCTGGCGCGAGCAGTGGCTGGACCGGCTGGAGGGCGTGGAGCCCCTGATCCACACCTGGCTCTCGCACCAGACCCGCGACGCCTACTGGCGCCACGGCAGCGTCTGCGAGGACTACGCGGCGATCGGCGCGGCGGTGCTCGCGGTGGGCGGCTGGCACGACCCCCACCGGGACGCGGTGCTGCGGCTGGTCTCCCACCTGCCCGCCTCCCGGGTGCGGGGCCTGATCGGGCCGTGGTCGCAGCAGTACCCCGACCGGGAACGGCCTCCGGGACCGGCGATCGGCTTCCTCCAGGAGACCCTGCGCTGGTGGGACCACTGGCTGAAGGGCGACGACAACGGGGTGATGGACGAGCCGCTGCTGCGCGCCTGGATCAGCGGCTCACACCCGCCCGCGACGGCCTACGAGCGGCTGCCGGGCCGCTGGGCCGGCGAGAAGGCGTGGCCGTCGCCCTCCGTCGTGCCCGTCTCGTACGGGCTCCAGGGCGCGCCGGTGGCGGTGGCCTCGCCGCAGCACACCGGGCTGGACGCCGGGCGGTTCTCCCCCTCGGGCAACGAAGCCGACCTGCCGCCGGACCAGCGGGAGGAGGACGCGAAGTCGGCCTGCTTCGAGGTCCCGGTCGCGCCGGGTGAACCGGTGGAGATCCTGGGCCGGCCGTCGGTGACGCTGCGGCTGCGGATGGACGTCCCGTACGGGCAGGTGGTGGCGCGGCTGTGCGACGTCGCCCCCGACGGGGCGTCGACGCTGGTCACGCGCGGGGCGCTGAACCTCTCGGCGCGGCAGGGGCGGGAGCGGGCGGTGCCGTGGCGGGTGGGCGCGTACGAGGACGTCACCTTCGAACTGAACGGCATCGGCCACTCCTTCTCCCCGGGGCACCGGATCCGGCTCGCGCTGTCCTCCGCGTACTGGCCGTGGATCTGGCCGCGGGCCGGCTCCGAGGCGGGCTGGACCCTCGACCCGGGGGGCAGCACGCTGGAACTGCCGGTCCGCGCGGCCTCCTCCCTCGACGGGCAGATCGCCTTCGGGGCGCCGGAGCAGGCGGAGCCGCCGGCGGTGGTCCATCCGGAGACCCTGGACGATCCACGTCCGGAGCGGGTCGTCGTACGGGACGTCGCCCGCGGCCTCTGGCGGCTGGAGGTGGACCCCCGGTCCGGGGGGACGCGGGTGTACCCGGACGGGCTGGAGTACGAGGAGGACGCGGAGGAGTCGTACGAGATCCGGTCCGCGGACGCGCTGTCCGCGCGGACGGGCTCGCGGTGGCGGATCCGGCTGCACCGGGCGGAGCTGGGGTGGGACGCGCGGGTGGAGACCCGGTCGGAGATCTCGTGCGACGAGGGCGGCTTCGTGACGGTGAACGAGGTCGTCTGCCGCGAGGGCGAGGAGGTCCTCTTCCACCGCACCTGGGAGCGCCGCCTCCCCCGCGCGGCGGGCTGAGCCCGTCCGGCTCGGCCGTGCCCGGCTTCCCCGGCTCCGCGCCGCGGCCGGACCTCCGGCCGTCGGACCGGGACGGGGCCGCGGGCTCGCCAGAGCCGGGTGCCCGCCTGCGGGGGGGGGTGCCGCTGCGCGGGGCTGGTCCCCTGCCCGCCCTTCCCCCGTTCCCCGGGGCTCCGCCCCGGACCCCGCGCCTCAAACGCCGACGAGGCTGGGTCTGCCTGCGCCGGACCCCAGCCGCCCCGTGGCCCCGCCGCGGCGTCGACGGACGGAGTCCGGCGCAGCGGGCCGAAGCCCGGGAAGCGCGCCGGCGCTGAGCGGTGCGAGGACCGCGTCAAGAGGGTCCGTACAGCCGTTCCAGGACGACCGCGATGCCGTCCGCCTCGTTCGACAGCGTCACCTCGTCGGCGACGGCGACCAGTTCGCGGTGGGCGTTCGCCATCGCCACCCCGTGCGCTGCCCACGCGAACATCGGGACGTCGTTCGGCATGTCGCCGAAGGCGATCGTCGACTCCGCCCCCACCCCCAGGGCCGACGCCGCCCGCGCGAGCCCACTGGCCTTGTCGATGCCCGGCGGCTGGAGTTCCACCGTGTGCTCCCCCGCCATCGTGACGTTCACCAGCTCCCCGACCACCGACCGCGCCACCCGCGTCAGTTCGTCGTCGTCCAGCCGCGGATGCTGGAGCAGCACCTTGTTGATCGGTGACGACCACAAGTCGCCCCGCCCCCGCACGCGGACCATCGGCAGGTGCGGGTGCGGCATCCGGTAGCCCGGCCCCACCAGCATCTCCGCGTCCACCCCCTCCTGGTTGACCGCCACGTACACCTCGCCGATCTCCGCCTCGATCTTGCCGAGGGCCACCTCGGCCAGGCCCCGGTCCATCGCGACGGAGTGCAGCAGGATTCCGCGCGCCGCGTCGTACACCTGCGCTCCCTGCCCGCACACCGCGAGCCCCGTGTAGCCGAGGTCGTCCAGGACGTGCCGGATCTGTGGGACCGGGCGGCCGGTGACGACGATGTGGCGGGCGCCGGCCGCGCGCGCCGTCGCGAGCGCCGCGCCGGAGCGGGGGGAGACGGTGTCACCGGCGCACAGCAGAGTCCCGTCCAGGTCGGTGGCGATCAAGGCATAGGGGAGGGCGGAAGTCACGGCGCCAAGGATACGGACCCCCTTGGACAAGTCCTACAAATAGCGCCCTAATCCGGCCTCCCACAGACCCCACACGCCACGTAACGTGTCAACCAGCCCCCGGGACACCCCCCGGCCCCCCTCGAAAGCGAGGCAGCACCCCATGCCCCAGCAGAGCCCCCTCGACGTCCCCGAGGGCGACCCGTTCGGGCCGCACAACCTCCCCTACGGCGTGTTCTCCACTCCGGCGGAGCCGCAGCGCCGCCGGGTCGGCGTGCGCCTCGGCGGGTACGTGCTCGACGCGGGGGCCGTCGCCGTCGCGCTCGGCTCCCCCTACGCCGGGGTCCTCGCCCAGGGTTCGCTCAACCCGCTGCTGGCCGCCGGCCGCACCGCCTGGCGCGACGTGCGCCGCGCGCTGACCGCCTGGGTCACCGACCCCGGGCACCGCGAGACGGTCGAGCCGCACCTGCTGCCGCTGGACGCCGTCGCGCTGCACCTGCCGTACGAGGTCGCGGACTACGTCGACTTCTACGCGAGCGAGCACCACGCCACCAACGTCGGACGGATCTTCCGCCCCGACGGGGACGCGCTCACCCCCAACTGGAAGCACCTGCCCATCGGTTACCACGGCCGCTCGGGCACGATCGTGGTCTCCGGGACGGACGTGGTGCGGCCTTCCGGGCAGCGCAAGGCCCCCGCCGACCCCGCGCCGGTCTTCGGTCCGTCGGTGAAGCTCGACATCGAGGCCGAGGTCGGCTTCGTCGTCGGCACCCCCTCGGAGCTGGGCCGTCCGGTCGCGCTCGGCGACTTCGAGGAGCACGTCTTCGGGCTGTTCCTCCTCAACGACTGGTCCGCGCGCGACATCCAGGCCTGGGAGTACGTACCGCTCGGCCCCTTCCTCGGCAAGTCCTTCGCCACCTCCGTCTCCGCCTGGGTGACCCCCCTGGAGGCCCTGGACGCGGCCCGCGTCGCGCCGCCCGCCCGGGACTTCCCGCTGCTGCCCTACCTCGACGACGCCGACGTCGACCGGCCCGGCGGCTTCGACCTGCGCATCACGGTCTCCGTCAACGGGCAGGAGGTCGCCCGGCCGCCGTTCGCCTCGATGTACTGGACCGCCGCCCAGCAGCTGGCCCACATGACCGTCAACGGCGCCTCCCTGCGCACCGGCGACGTGTTCGGCTCCGGCACGGTCAGCGGCCCCGAGGTCGACCAGCGCGGCTCGCTGCTGGAACTCACCTGGAACGGCCGCGACGCCATCGAGCTCGCCGACGGCAAGCGCACCTTCCTGGAGGACGGGGACACCGTCACCATCACCGCCTGGGCGCCGGGCGCCGACGGCACCCGCGTGGGCCTCGGCGAGGTCACCGGCCGCATCGCGGCCTCCCGGTAGACCGGAGACGGGGGCGGCGGGTCTCGCCGCCGCCCCCGGATACTCCGCCCGCGCCGCCTGAGTGGCGGGGGCCCGGGGCCGCGGTGACGCTGCTGGCATGGCCTCTCGTACCGCACAGCTCGCCCCCCTGGCCCTCGCGGCCACCGCCTCCCTCGCCCTGGGCGCCGCCCCCGCCGCACCGGCCTCCTCCCCGGCCGCGCCCGCCGCCCAACTGGCCGCGTCCTACCGCGCCACCGCCAAGTACCACCGGCACGAGGCGGCCGTCGCCGCCGGCTACGTCCCCGACCAGTACTGCGTCGTCAACCCGGGCGACGGCGGCGGGGCCCTCGGCTACCCGCACTTCAACCACGCCTACGACGGCTCCACCGACCCCCAGAAGCCCACCGCCCTGCTCTACGAGGGGGACGGCGCGGGGCACTGGCGCCTGGCCGGCCTCGAATGGATGGTCGTGGACCGCGACGGCCGCATCGACACCGACGACGACCGCCCCTCCCTGTTCGGGGAGCCGTTCCGCGGCCCGCTTCCCGCCCGCTACAAGGGCCAGAAGGTCCACTACTCGCTCCACCTGTGGCTGTGGAAGGACAACCCGTCCGGGCGGTTCGAGCCTTTCAACCCGTCGGTGACCTGCCGTCCCGGCACCACCAGGCCGCGCCCCGCCACGCCCTCCACCGCGTAGCGCGGCGCCGCCCCCCGTTCGGATCCCCGCCGCGTGCGGGGCCCCCGCCGTCCCGGGATGGTGGACGAAAGCCCCTCCGGGACCGGCCCCGAACACCAGGAGCTCCCATGTCCGTACCCCGCAGCCCCAAGGCCCTGCTGGCCTGCGCCGTCGCCGGCGCGTCCCTGCTCCTGGCCGCCCTGCCGCCGGCGCAGGCGGTGGAGGGCCCGGCGCCCGACCCCCGCAACCCGCAGGCGATGCGCGACATGGCCACGGCGATCGCGGTGACCGCGAAGTACGTCGACGAGCAGCAGGCCCTCAAGGACGGGTACGTCCCGCACGGCCAGGAGTGCATGACCAACCCGTTCGGGGTCGGCACGATGGGCTACCACTACGTCAAGGAGTCCAACTGGGGGTCCACGGACCCCGCCAGGCCGACCGCGCTCCTCTACAGCACCGCCAAGGACCGCCACGGCCGCCGCAAGCTCCAGACGGTGGAGTGGATGTCCGCCGACCGGGACCAGGACCTGAAGACCACCGACGACCGGCCCACCATGTTCGGGCTGCCCTTCGACGGCCCCATGCCCGGCCACTGGGCGGGCATGCCCAAGCACTACGACCTCCACATGTGGGCGTACCGGGAGAACCCGGCCGGCCGCTTCCACAACTGGAACCCCGGGCTGAGCTGCCCCCCGAAGGCCCCCGGCACGGCGGCCGCCACCCCGGCGGCCGCGTCGCACGCGCACGGGCACTAGGCACCGCCCGGACCGCCCCCGCACGGCGCAGGGCCCGGCCCCCCGAGGGGGCCGGGCCCTGGCGTCCGTACGGACCGGGTCAGCGGACGAAGGTGCTCGCCTGTCCCGCCAGGTCCAGGAAGTACTGCGGGGCCAGGCCGAGGACCAGGGTGACCGCGACGCCCACCGCGATGGTGGTCATGGTCAGCGGCGAGGGCACGGCCACCGTCGGGCCGTCGGCCTTCGGCTCGCTGAAGAACATGAGCACGATCACCCGGATGTAGAAGAACGCGGCGATCGCCGACGAGACGACACCGACCACCACCAGCGCCCCGGCGCCGCCCTCCGCAGCCGCCTTGAACACCGCGAACTTCCCGGCGAAGCCGGACGTCAGCGGGATGCCGGCGAAGGCCAGCAGGAACACCGCGAAGACGGCCGCGGTGAGCGGCGAGCGCCGCCCCAGCCCCGCCCACTTCGACAGGTGCGTCGCCTCGCCGCCCGCGTCGCGCACCAGCGTGACCACCGCGAAGGCACCGATGGTCACGAAGGAGTAGGCCGCCAGGTAGAAGAGGACGGACTTGACACCCTCCTCGGAGGTGGCGATCACACCGGCCAGGATGAAGCCGGCGTGCGCGATGGAGGAGTACGCCAGCAGCCGCTTCACGTCGGTCTGGGTCACGGCGATCACCGCTCCCGCGAGCATCGTGACGATCGCGATGCCCCACATCACCGGCCGCCAGTCCCACCGCAGCCCCGGCAGGACCACGTACAGCAGCCGCAGCAGCGCGCCGAAGGCGGCCACCTTGGTCGCCGCCGCCATGAAGCCGGTGACCGGGGTCGGGGCGCCCTGGTAGACGTCCGGGGTCCACATGTGGAAGGGGACCGCGCCGACCTTGAACAGCAGGCCCGTGAGGATGAGCGCGCCGCCGATGAGCAGCAGCGCGTCGTTGCCCATGGTGGACGCCAGCGCCGGGTCGATCCGGGTGACGGTGCCGTCCACCACGTCGGCGATGACCGCGTAGGAGACCGAGCCGGCGTAGCCGTAGAGCAGTGCGATGCCGAAGAGGAGGAACGCCGAGGAGAACGCGCCGAGCAGGAAGTACTTGACGGCGGCCTCCTGCGACATCAGCCGCTGGCGGCGGGCGAGGGCGCAGAGCAGGTACAGCGGGAGGGAGAAGACCTCCAGGGCGACGAACAGCGTCAGCAGGTCGTCGGCGGCCGGGAAGATCAGCATGCCGGAGACCGCGAACAGGGCGAGCGGGAACACCTCGGTGGTGGTGAAACCGGCCTTGACGGCGGCCTTCTCGCTGTCGCTGCCCGGGACGGACGCGGCCTGGGCGGCGAAGGAGTCCACCCGCTTGCCGTGCGCCATCGGGTCGAGGCGGCGCTCGGCGAAGGTGAACACCGCGACGAGGGAGGCGAGCAGGATGGTGCCCTGGAGGAAGAGCGCCGGGCCGTCCACCGCGATGGCGCCCATGGCCGCGATGTGCGCCTTGGTGCTCCCGTACCCGCCGGCCGCGAGGCCGACGACCGCCGCGAAGGCCGAGGCCAGGGCGGCGACGGCGAGGAACACCTGGACGTAGTAGCGGGACCTGCGCGGGACGAAGGCCTCGACGAGGACGCCGAGGACGGCCGCGCCCACCACGATCAGCGTGGGCGCGAGCTGCGCGTACTCGATGTGCGGGGCCGGGATCCGGTCGGCCGGTCCGTTGGCCGCCAGCGTCAGCAGGCTCTGGGATGCGATCACTTGGCCGCCTCCACGTTCTGGATGGACAGCTCGGGCTTCGGGTCCGTCTGCTTCACGTCCGACATGGTGTGCTCCACCGCCGGGTTGACGATGTCGGTGAGCACCTTGGGGTAGACGCCCAGCCCGATCAGCAGGGCGATCAGCGGGGCGACCACCAGCAGTTCCCGTGCGCGCAGGTCCGGCATGGCGCGGACCCCCTCCTTGACGGGGCCGGTCATGGTGCGCTGGTAGAGGACCAGCGTGTACAGGGCGGCCAGCACGATCCCGATGGTGGCGATGATGCCGATGACCGGGTAGCGGGCGAAGGTGCCGACCAGGACCAGGAACTCGCTGACGAAGGGGGCGAGGCCCGGCAGGGACAGGGTGGCGAGGCCGCCGATCAGGAAGGTGCCGGCGAGGACCGGGGCGACCTTCTGCACGCCGCCGTAGTCGGCGATGAGCCGCGAGCCGCGCCGGGAGATCAGGAAGCCGGCGACCAGCATCAGCGCCGCCGTGGAGATCCCGTGGTTGACCATGTAGAGCGTGGCGCCCGACTGGCCCTGGGAGGTCATCGCGAAGATGCCCAGGATGATGAAGCCGAAGTGGGAGATCGACGCGTAGGCGATCAGCCGCTTGATGTCCCGCTGGCCGACCGCGAGCAGCGCGCCGTAGACGATGCTGATCAGGGCCAGGACGAGGATCGCCGGGGTGGCCCACTTGCTGGCCTCGGGGAAGAGCCCGAGGCAGAAGCGGAGCATCGCGAAGGTGCCGACCTTGTCGACGATCGCGGTGATCAGGACCGCGACCGGGGCGGTGGCCTCGCCCATCGCGTTGGGCAGCCAGGTGTGCAGCGGCCACAGCGGGGCCTTCACCGCGAAGGCGAAGAAGAAGCCGAGGAAGAGCAGCCGCTCGGTGTTGGTGGCCATGTCGAGCGTGCCCGCGGCGCGGGCGGCGGTGATCTCCTGGAGCGAGAAGTTCCCGGCGACCACGTACAGCCCGATGACGGCGGCCAGCATGATCAGGCCGCCGGCCAGGTTGTAGAGGAGGAACTTGACGGCCGCGTACGAGCGCTGCGCGGCGGCGTTCTCGTCCGTTCCGGCGTGCGCCCGGTCCCCGAAGCCGCCGATGAGGAAGTACATCGGGATGAGCATGGCTTCGAAGAAGATGTAGAAGAGGAAGACGTCGGTGGCCTCGAAGGAGATCACCACCATCGCCTCGACCAGCAGGATCAGGGCGAAGAAGCCCTGGGTGGGCCGCCAGCGGGAGGAGGCGGTCTCCAGGGGGTCGGCGTCGTGCCAGCCGGCCAGGATCACGAAGGGGATCAGCAGGGCGGTGAGCGCGATGAGCGCCACGCCGATGCCGTCGACGCCCAGTTCGTAGCGGACGCCGAAGTCGGCGATCCAGGCGTGGGACTCGGTGAGCTGGTAGCGCTTGCCACCGGGCTCGAAGCGGACCGCGACCAGCACGGCCAGGGCCAGTGTGGCCAGCGAGAAGAGCAGCGCGAGCCATTTGGCGACGGTCCTGCGGGCGGCCGGGACGGCCGCCGTCAGGACCGCGCCGGCCGCGGGGACCACGGCCGTCACCGTCAGAAGCGGGAAACTCATTTCACACCGCCCTCATCAGCAGGGTCGCGGCGATCAGGATCGCCGTGCCCCCGAACATCGAGACCGCGTAGCTGCGGGCGTAGCCGTTCTGCAGCTTGCGCAGCCGGCCCGAGAGTCCGCCGACCGAGGCGGCCGTGCCGTTGACCACTCCGTCGACGAGGCTGTGGTCGACGTACACCAGGGAGCGGGTCAGGTGCTCTCCGCCCCGTACGAGGACCACGTGGTTGAAGTCGTCCTGGAACAGGTCCCGTCGGGCCGCCCGGGTGAGGAACGAGCCGCGCGGGGCGACGACGGGGACGGGCCGGCGGCCGTACACGGCCCAGGCGAGGGCCACGCCGACGACCAGGACCACCATGGTGGAGGCGGTCACCGCCATGGCGCTGACCGGTGGGTGGCCGTGCTCGTACCCGGTGACGGGCTCCAGCCAGTTCAGGAAGCGCTCGCCGATCTCGAAGAAGCCGCCCGCGAAGACCGAGCCGAAGGCCAGCACGATCATGGGGATGGTCATGGACTTCGGCGACTCGTGCGGGTGGGGCATCCGTCCCGCCCGGTGCTCGGCGGCCGGTTCGGCGCTCGGCGTCCCGTCGGCGTCGGGCGCGGGCTGCCAGCGCTTCTCGCCGAAGAAGGTGAGGAGCATGACCCGGGTCATGTAGAAGGCGGTGATGCCGGCGCCCAGCAGGGCGACTCCGCCGAGGATCCAGCCCTGGGTGCCGCCCTTGGCGAAGGCCGCCTCGATGATCATGTCCTTGGAGAAGAAGCCGGACAGGCCGGGGAAGCCGATGATCGCGAGGTACCCGAGGCCGAAGGTGACGAAGGTGACCGGCATGTAGGTGCGCAGGCCGCCGTACTTGCGCATGTCGACCTCGTCGTTCATCCCGTGCATGACGGAGCCCGCGCCGAGGAAGAGGCCGGCCTTGAAGAAGCCGTGCGTCACCAGGTGCATGATCGCGAAGACGTAGCCGACCGGGCCGAGGCCGGCGGCGAGGATCATGTAGCCGATCTGCGACATCGTGGAGCCGGCGAGGGCCTTCTTGATGTCGTCCTTCGCGCAACCGACGATCGCACCGAAGAGCAGGGTCACCGCGCCGACGACGGTGGTGACGAGCTGCGCGTCCGGCGCCCCGTCGAAGATCACGCCCGAGCGGACGATCAGGTAGACGCCCGCGGTGACCATGGTGGCGGCGTGGATGAGGGCGGAGACCGGGGTCGGGCCCTCCATCGCGTCACCGAGCCAGGACTGCAGCGGGACCTGCGCCGACTTGCCGCAGGCCGCCAGCAGCAGCATCAGGCCGATCGCGGTCAGCCTGCCCTCCGAGGCGTCGCCCGCGGAGGCGAACACCGGCCCGAAGGCGAACGTCCCGAAGGTGGTGAACATCAGCATGATCGCGATCGACAGGCCGATGTCGCCGACCCGGTTGACCAGGAAGGCCTTCTTCGCGGCGGTGGCCGCGCTGGGCTTGTGCTGCCAGAAGCCGATCAGGAGGTACGAGGCGAGGCCGACGCCCTCCCAGCCGAAGTACAGCAGCAGGTAGTTGTCGGCGAGGACGAGCAGCAGCATCGCCGCGACGAACAGGTTGAGGTAGCCGAAGAAGCGGCGGCGGCGCTCGTCGTGCTCCATGTACCCGATCGAGTACACGTGGATGAGCGTGCCCACCCCGGAGATCAGCAGGACGAAGGTCATCGACAGCTGGTCCAGCTGGAAGGCGATGTCCGCCTGGAAGCCCTCCACCGGCACCCAGCTGAACAGGTGCTGGGCCAGGGTCCGGTCCTCGGCGCCGCGCCCGAGCATGCCGGCGAACAGGACGACGCCGATGCCGAACGAGACGGCCGCGAGCAGGGTGCCGATCCAGTGGCCGGCCTTGTCGAGGCGCCGGCCGCCGCACAGCAGCACCACCGCTCCGAGCAGGGGCGCCGCCACCAGCAGCGCAATCAGATTCTCCACTGTGAACGCCCCTTACAGCTTCATCAGGCTGGCGTCGTCGACCGAGGCCGAGTGGCGGGTACGGAACAGCGACACGATGATCGCGAGGCCCACCACGACCTCCGCGGCGGCGACGACCATCGTGAAGAACGCGATGATCTGGCCGTCGAGGTTGCCGTGCATCCGGGAGAAGGTGACGAAGGCGAGGTTGCAGGCGTTGAGCATCAGCTCGACGCACATGAACAGCACGATCGCGTTCTTCCGGATGAGTACGCCGGCCGCGCCGATGGTGAACAGCAGGGCGGCCAGGTACAGGTAGTTGACCGGATTCACTTCGAGGCCTCCTCTCGGCCGAGGCGCTCCGCGGAGCGGTGCTCCAGCGCCTTGAGGTCGTCCAGGGCCTGTCCGGAGACGTCCCGGACCTGGCCGCGGGCGCGCAGCGTCTTGTTCACGGTCAGCTCGGACGGGGTGCCGTCGGGCAGCAGGCCGGCGACGTCCACCGCGTTGTGCCGGGCGTAGACGCCGGGGGCCGGCAGCGGCGGGAGCTGCACGCCCTCGCGGACGCGCTTCTCGGCGAGTTCGCGCTGGGTGGCGGCCCGCTCGGTGCGCTCGCGGTGGGTGAGCACCATGGCGCCGACGGCCGCCGTGATCAGCAGTGCGCCGGTGATCTCGAAGGCGAAGATGTAGCGGGTGAAGATCAGTTCGGCGAGGCCCTCGACGTGCCCGGCGGAGTTGACCCGGCCGAGCCCGTTGAAGTGGCCGAGCCCCGCGTTGCCGATGCCGGCGATCAGCAGGACGCCGAAGCCGAGCCCGCACAGGGCGGCCAGCCAGCGCTGCCCCTTGAGGGTCTCCTTCAGCGAGTCGGCCGCCGTGACGCCGACGAGCATGACCACGAAGAGGAACAGCATCATGATGGCGCCGGTGTAGACGACGACCTGGACCACGCCCAGGAAGTACGCCCCGTTGGCGAGGTAGAAGACCGCCAGGACGATCATCGTCCCGGCCAGGCACAGGGCGCTGTGCACGGCCTTCTTCATCAGGATGGTGCACAGCGCGCCGATGACGGCGACCGTGCCGAGCACCCAGAACTGCACGGCCTCACCGGTGGAGGTCGAGGTGGCGGCCGCGGCGATGGCGCTCATGCCCCGACCCCCTCGGTCGTGCCGGCGGGGGCGTCGGCGGGGGCGTCGGCCGGGGCCGTCTCCCCCTTGGAGACGGCCACCTGCCGGACCGTGCCCGGGGCGGCGCCCGTCACCAGCCCGCGGTAGTAGTCCTGCTCGTCGGTGCCCGGGAAGATGGAGTGCGGGGTCTCGACCATGCCCTCGGTCAGCCCCGCGAGGAGCTGCTCCTTGGTGTAGATCAGGGACTCCCGGCTGGAGTCGGCCAGTTCGAACTCGTTGGTCATCGTCAGCGCCCGCGTCGGGCACGCCTCGATGCACAGGCCGCACAGGATGCAGCGGGCGTAGTTGATCTGGTAGACCCGCCCGTACCGCTCGCCCGGGGAGTAGCGCTCCTCCTCGGTGTTGTCCGCGCCCTCCACGTAGATCGCGTCGGCGGGACAGGCCCAGGCGCACAGTTCGCACCCGATGCACTTCTCCAGGCCGTCGGGGTGGCGGTTGAGCTGGTGCCGTCCGTGGAAGCGCGGAGCGGTGGTCTTCGGCTGCTCCGGGTACTGCTCGGTGAGCCGCTTCTTGAACATGGCCTTGAAGGTTACGCCGAAGCCGGCCACCGGGTTCTGCCACTTGTCGCCCTCTGCGTCAGGCATGGTCAGCACCCTCCTCTCGGTCACTGTCGGTGTTCGCCCCGCCGCTGACCATCAGCTCCCGCTCGCCGCGGGGACGTCGGCGCGGTACGGGGGCCAGGTGCTGGCCGGGCTTGGGCGGTACGGGGAAGCCGCCGGCCATCGCGTCGAAGGGCTCGGCCGCGGCGGCCTTCCCGGCCTCGGCGGCGGCCGCCTTCTCCCGCTTGTCCCGGAAGTGGTCCGCGACGGAGGAGACCAGCAGGACCGCGATGACCGCGCCCCCGACGTACAGGACGATCTCGCTGAAGTCGTAGCGCTCGTTGCGCAGCGCCCGGACGGTGGCGACCAGCATCAGCCAGACGACGGAGACCGGGATCAGGACCTTCCAGCCGAGCTTCATCAGCTGGTCGTAGCGCACGCGCGGGAGCGTGCCGCGCAGCCAGATGAAGAAGAACAGCAGCAGCTGGACCTTGATGACGAACCACAGCAGCGGCCACCAGCCGTGGTTGGCGCCCTCCCAGTACGTGGAGATCGGCGCCGGGGCCCGCCAGCCGCCCAGGAAGAGGGTGACGGACACCGCCGAGACGGTGACCATGTTGACGTACTCGGCCAGCATGAACAGCGCGAACTTGATGGAGGAGTACTCGGTGTTGAAGCCGCCGACGAGGTCGCCCTCGGACTCCGGCATGTCGAAGGGGGCGCGGTTCGTCTCGCCGACCATCGTGACGACGTAGATGATGAAGGACACCGGCAGGAGCACGATGTACCAGCGGTCCGCCTGCGCCTCCACGATCGCCGAGGTCGACATCGACCCGGAGTAGAGGAACACCGAGGCGAAGGCCGCGCCCATCGCGATCTCGTACGAGATCATCTGTGCGCAGGAGCGCAGGCCGCCGAGCAGCGGGTAGGTGGAGCCGGAGGACCAGCCGGCGAGGACGATGCCGTAGATGCCGACCGAGGCGACCGCGAGGACGTAGAGCATCGCGATCGGGAGGTCCGTCAGCTGCATCGTGGTGCGCTGGCCGAAGATCGACACCTCGTTGCCGGAGGGGCCGAAGGGGATCACCGCGATGGCCATGAAGGCCGGGATCGCCGCGATGATCGGGGCCAGGACGTACACCACCTTGTCGGCCCGCTTGACGACGACGTCTTCCTTCAGCATCAGCTTCACGCCGTCGGCGAGCGACTGGAGCATGCCCCAGGGGCCGTGCCGGTTGGGGCCGATGCGCAGCTGCATCCAGGCGACGACCTTGCGCTCCCACACGATGGAGAAGAGCACCGTCACCATCAGGAAGGCGAAGCAGAACACCGCCTTGACGAGGACGAGCCACCAGACGTCCCTGCCGAACAGGGTGAGGTCCTCGGCGGCCAGGATGTGCGGCTGCGCCGCGAACGGGGCGAGGTGGGTCACGGTCGTACCTCCGCGTCGGCCGCAGGGCCGGCCCCGGCCGGGCCGATCCGTACGAGGGTTCCGGGGCGGGCGCCGGTGTCGGCGAGGACTCCGGAGCCGGTGGAGTTCAGCGGGAGCCACACCACCCGGTCGGGCATCTCGGTGATCCGCAGCGGGAGTTCCGCCACGCCCGCCGGGCCGGTGACGGCGAGGACGTCGCCGTCCTTGACGCCGGTCTCGGCGGCGGTGGCGGCCGAGAGCCGGGCGGCGGCCTCGTGCCGGGTGCCGGCCAGGGCGTCGTCGCCCTCCTGGAGCCGGCCCAGGTCGAGCAGCAGCCGGTGCCCGGCGAGGACGGCCTCGCCCGCGCCGGGGCGGGGCAGCGGCTCGGGGGCGGTGGACCGCTCGGGCGCCAGCTCCCCCTCCCAGGGGCCGAGCCGCGCCAGCTCCCTGCGTACGGCGTGTACGTCGGGCAGCGCGAGGGGCCGGTCGGCGGCGTCGGCGAGCATGTGCAGCACGCGGGCGTCGGCGGGGGCGAGGCGGCGGGTCATCTGGTCGGGTTTGAGGGCGGCCTCGAACGGGCGGACCCGGCCCTCCCAGTTGATGAACGTCCCGGCCTTCTCGGCGACGGCGGCGACCGGCAGGACCACGTCCGCGCGGTCGGTGACCTCCCCGGGCCGCAGCTCCAGGGAGACCACGAAGGCCTCCTCCAGGGCGGTGCGGGCGCGGGCCGGGTCCGGCAGGTCGGCGACCTCGACGCCCGCGACCAGCAGGGCGGACAGCTCCCCGGTGGCGGCGGCCTCGACGATCTGCCCCGTGTCGCGGCCGTAGCGGTGCGGGAGTTCCTCCAGCCCCCAGGCCGCGGCGACCTCCTCGCGGGCCCGCGGGTCGGTGGCGGGGCGCCCGCCCGGCAGCAGCGACGGCAGCGCGCCCGCCTCGACGGCGGCCCGCTCCCCGGCCCGGCGCGGGATCCACACCAGGCGGGCCCCGGTCGCGGTGGCCGTGCGGACGGCGGCGGTCAGCGCGCCGGGCACGCCGGCCAGGCGCTCTCCGGCGACGATGACCGCGCCCGGCCGGCGCAGCGCCTCCGCGGCCTCGGAGCCGCCCGCCTCCAGGCCGGTGCGGGTGGCCAGTGCGTCGAGCCACTCGGGCTCGGTCCCGGGGGCGGCGGCCAGCAGGGTGCCGCCCGCCTTGGCGAGGCCGCGGGTGGCGAAGGGGGCGAGGGCGAAGGTCTGCTGCTTGTGCCTGCGGTGGGCCTTGCGCAGCCGCAGGAAGACCCCGGGGGCCTCCTCCTCGGCCTCGATGCCGACGAGGAGCACGGCGGGGGCCGCCTCCAGCGAGGAGTACGTGACGCCCGTCCCTCCCCCAGCCTTCGGCCGGGAGGTGCCCCCAAGGTCCTTTCCGGTGCCGGCCACGGCGGCGGCCAGGAACTCGGTCTCCTCGGCGCTGTGCACCCGGGCCCGGAAGTCGATGTCGTTGGTGCCGAGCACCACCCGGGCGAACTTGGCGTAGGCGTAGGCGTCCTCGACGGTGAGCCGGCCGCCGGTCAGCACCCCGGCCCGCCCGCGGGCGGCGGTGAGCCCACGGGCCGCCGCCTCCAGCGCCTCGGGCCAGCTCGCGGGCGCCAGCACCCCGTCCGCGCCGCGGACCAGGGGCGTGGTCAGCCGGTCGGGGCGCTGCGCGTAGCGGAACGCGAAGCGGCCCTTGTCGCAGATCCACTCCTCGTTGACCTCGGGGTCCTCGGCGGCGAGGCGGCGCAGCACCTTGCCGCGCCGGTGGTCGGTGCGGGTCGCGCAGCCGCCCGCGCAGTGCTCGCACACGCTGGGGGAGGAGACGAGGTCGAAGGGGCGGGAGCGGAACCGGTAGGCGGCCGAGGTGAGGGCGCCGACCGGGCAGATCTGGATGGTGTTGCCGGAGAAGTACGACTCGAAGGGGTCGCCCTCGCCGGTGCCGACCTGCTGGAGCGCGCCGCGTTCCAGCAGTTCGATCATCGGGTCGCCGGCGATCTCGTTGGAGAAGCGGGTGCAGCGCGCGCACAGCACGCACCGCTCGCGGTCCAGCAGCACCTGGGTGGAGATCGGGACGGGCTTCTCGTAGGTGCGCTTCTTGCCCTCGAAACGCGATGCGGCGTTGCCGTGCGACATCGCCTGGTTCTGCAGCGGGCACTCGCCGCCCTTGTCGCAGACGGGACAGTCCAGCGGGTGGTTGATGAGCAGCAGCTCCATCACCCCGCGCTGGGCCTTGTCGGCGGCCTCGGAGGTCAGCTGGGTCTTGACGACCATGCCGTCGGTGCAGGTGATGGTGCAGGAGGCCATCGGCTTGCGCTGGCCCTCGACCTCGACGATGCACTGGCGGCAGGCACCGGCCGGGGGGAGGAGGGGGTGGTCGCAGAACCGGGGGATCTCGATGCCGAGCTGTTCGGCGGCCCGGATGACGAGGGTGCCCTTGGGGACGGACAGTTCGATGCCGTCGATGGTCAGGGAGACCAGGTCCTGCGGCGGCTTCGCGGCCTCGCCGCCGCCGGCGGGGGCACTGGTGGCGACGGTCATGCGTTCACCTCGGAGTTCTTGGCCGGACCGTCAGCCCAGAGGGTCGACTTCCTGGGGTCGAAGGGGCAGCCCTTGCCGGTGATGTGCTGCTCGTACTCCGCGCGGAAGTACTTCAGCGAGGAGAAGATCGGGCTGGCCGCGCCGTCGCCGAGCGCGCAGAACGACTTGCCGTTGATGTTGTCGGCGATGTCGTTCAGCTTGTCGAGGTCGGACAGGACGCCCTGGCCGGCCTCGATGTCGCGCAGCAGCTGGACCAGCCAGTACGTGCCCTCGCGGCACGGGGTGCACTTGCCGCAGGACTCGTGGGCGTAGAACTCGGTCCAGCGGGTGACGGCGCGCACCACGCAGGTGGTCTCGTCGAAGCACTGGAGCGCCTTGGTGCCGAGCATCGATCCGGCGGCGCCGACGCCCTCGTAGTCGAGCGGGACGTCCAGGTGCTCGTCGGTGAACATCGGCGTGGAGGAGCCGCCCGGGGTCCAGAACTTCAGCCGGTGCCCGGGGCGCATCCCGCCGCTCATGTCGAGGAGCTGGCGCAGGGTGATGCCGAGCGGGGCCTCGTACTGGCCGGGGCCCGCGACGTGCCCGGAGAGCGAGTAGAGGGTGAAGCCGGGGGACTTCTCCGTCCCCATCGCCTTGAACCAGTCCTTGCCCTTGTTGAGGATCGCGGGAACCGAGGCGATGGACTCGACGTTGTTGACGACAGTGGGGCACGCGTAGAGCCCCTCGACAGCGGGGAAGGGGGGACGCAGCCGGGGCTGACCGCGCCGGCCTTCGAGGGAGTCGAGCAGTGCCGTCTCCTCGCCGCAGATGTACGCGCCCGCTCCCGCGTGCACCGTGATGTCGAGGTTGCGCCCGCTGCCGGCGATGTCCTTGCCGAGGTATCCGGCCGCGTACGCCTCGCGCACCGCCTCGTGCAGGCGCCGCAGGACCGGGACCGTCTCCCCGCGCAGGTAGATGAAGGCGTGCTCCGACCGGATCGCGTAACAGGCGATGATCATTCCCTCGATGAGGGAGTGCGGATTGGCGAAGAGGAGGGGGATGTCCTTGCAGGTTCCCGGCTCCGACTCGTCCGCGTTCACCACGAGGTAGTGCGGCTTGCCGTCGCCCTGCGGGATGAACTGCCACTTCATCCCGGTGGGGAAGCCCGCGCCGCCGCGTCCGCGCAGACCGGAGTCCTTGACGTACGCGATCACCTCGTCCGGGGTCATCGCGAGGGCCTTGCGCAGGCCTTCGTAGCCCTCGTGGCGCCGGTAGGTCTCCAGCGTCCAGGACTCGGGCTCGTCCCAGAACGCCGACAGGACGGGTGCGAGGAGCTTCTCCGGGCTCCCTCCCCCAGCCTTCGGCTGGGAGGGGCCCCCATGACTTTCCTTGGATGACACCGTCATCACTCCCCTCCCTCGGTGGTGACCTCGCCGCGCGGGTGCACGATCGGGGCGTGCGGGGATTCACCGCGGGCGATGCGCAGGCCGATCAGGGAGGCGGGGCCCGCCCCGCCGCTCGCGCCGACCGCGCCCTCGCGCTCGTCGGGGAAGCCCGCCAGGATCCGGGCGGTCTCCTTGTACGTGCACAGCGGCGCGCCCCGGGTCGGCTCGACCGGGCGGCCCGCCAGCAGGTCGTCGACGAGGGCCTTGGCGGACTGGGGGGTCTGGTTGTCGAAGAACTCCCAGTTGACCATCACCACGGGTGCGTAGTCGCAGGCCGCGTTGCACTCGATGTGCTCCAGCGTCACCTTGCCGTCGGCGGTGGTCTCGTTGTTGCCGACCCCCAGGTGCTCCTTGAGCTCGTCGAAGATGGCGTCGCCGCCCATCACCGCGCACAGGGTGTTCGTACAGACGCCGACCTGGTAGTCCCCGGAGGGGCGGCGCCGGTACATCGTGTAGAAGGTGGCGACCGCGGTGACCTCGGCGGTGGTCAGGCCCAGCACCTCGGCGCAGAAGCGGATGCCGGTGCGCGAGACGTAGCCCTCCTCGGACTGGGTCAGGTGCAGCAGCGGCAGCAGCGCGGAGCGGCTGTCGGGGTAGCGGGCGATGATCTCCTTCGCGTCCGCTTCGAGCCGCTCGCGCACGGCGGCCGGGAAGTCGGGGGCGGGAAGCTGCGGCATGCCCAATGAGATGTCGGTCATCGGTCGACGCCTCCCATCACGGGGTCGATGGAGGCGACGGCCACGATGACGTCGGCGACCTGGCCGCCCTCGCACATCGCGGCCATGGCCTGGAGGTTGGTGAAGGACGGGTCGCGGAAGTGGACCCGGTAGGGGCGGGTGCCGCCGTCGGAGACGACGTGCACGCCGAGCTCGCCCTTGGGTGACTCGACGGCCGCGTACGCCTGGCCGGCCGGTACCCGGAAGCCCTCGGTCACCAGCTTGAAGTGGTGGATGAGGGCCTCCATGGAGGTGCCCATGATGTTCTTGATGTGGTCGAGCGAGTTACCGAGGCCGTCGGGGCCCATGGCGAGCTGCGCCGGCCAGGCGATCTTCTTGTCGGCGACCATCACCGGGCCCGGCTCCAGCCGGTCCAGGCACTGCTCGACGATCCGCAGCGACTGGCGCATCTCCTCCAGGCGGACCAGGAAGCGCCCGTAGGAGTCGCAGCTCTCGGTGGTGGGGACGTCGAACTCGTACGTCTCGTAGCCGCAGTACGGGTCCGCCTTGCGCAGGTCGTGCGGCAGCCCGGCCGAGCGCAGGATCGGGCCGGTGGCGCCGAGCGCCATGCAGCCGGTGAGGTCGAGGTAGCCGACGTCCTGCATGCGGGCCTTGAAGATGGGGTTGCCGGTGGCGAGCTTGTCGTACTCCGGCAGGTTCTTCTTCATCGTCTTGACGAACTCGCGCAGCTGGTCGACCGCGCCCGGGGGCAGGTCCTGGGCGAGGCCGCCGGGGCGGACGAAGGCGTGGTTCATACGCAGGCCGGTGATCAGCTCGAAGACGTCGAGGATCAGCTCGCGGTCCCGGAAGCCGTAGATCATGATCGTGGTCGCGCCCAGCTCCATGCCGCCGGTGGCGATGCACACCAGGTGCGAGGAGAGCCGGTTGAGCTCCATCAGCAGGACGCGGATGACGGTGGCGCGGTCGGGGACCTGGTCGGTGATGCCGAGCAGCTTCTCGACGCCGAGGCAGTAGGCCGTCTCGTTGAAGAACGGCGTCAGGTAGTCCATGCGCGTCACGAAGGTGGTGCCCTGCGTCCAGTTCCGGAATTCGAGGTTCTTCTCGATGCCGGTGTGCAGGTAGCCGATGCCGCAGCGGGCCTCGGTGACCGTCTCGCCGTCGATCTCCAGGATCAGGCGGAGCACTCCGTGGGTGGACGGGTGCTGGGGTCCCATGTTGACGACGATGCGCTCGTCGTCGGCGCGGGACGCCGACCGGACGATCTCGTCCCAGTCGCCGCCGGTGACGGTGTAGACGGCGCCTTCGGTCGTCTCGCGCGCGGAGGCGTGGTCTTCCGCGTGGTTCGGGGTGGGGGACATCAGCTGTACGACCTCCGCTGGTCGGGAGCCGGGATCTGGGCGCCCTTGTACTCGACGGGGATCCCGCCGAGCGGGTAGTCCTTGCGCTGGGGGAAGCCCTGCCAGTCGTCCGGCATCATGATCCGGGTGAGGGCCGGGTGGCCGTCGAAGACCAGGCCGAAGAAGTCGTACGCCTCGCGCTCGTGCCAGTCGTTGGTCGGGTAGACCGTGACGAGCGAGGGCAGGTGCGGGTCGGCGTCCGGGACGGACACCTCCAGCCGCAGGATCCGGCCGTGGGTGAGCGAGCGCAGGTGGTAGACGGCGTGCAGCTCGCGGCCCTTGTCGCCGGGGAAGTGCACCCCCGAGACGCCGGTGCAGAGCTCGAAGCGCAGGGCGGGATCGTCGCGCAGGGTGGAGGCGACCCGCACCAGGTGCTCGCGGGCGATGTGGAGGGTCAGCTCCCCCCGGTCGACGACGGTCTTCTCGATCGCGTGCTGCGGGAGCAGGTCCTGCTCCTCCAGGGCGCCCTCCAGCTCGTCGACGACCTCGTCGAAGTACGAACCGTAGGGGCGGCCGGTCGCGCCGGGCAGTGCCACGGTGCGCACCAGGCCGCCGTAGCCGCTGGTGTCGCCGTCGCCGCGGCTGCCGAACATGCCCTTGCGGACGCCGATCACCTCGGGCCCGGAGCCGGGCCGGGGAGCGGGGACGTTGTTGCCGTTCTCGACGGCCGGGTCGTCGCTCACCGAAGGAGCCCCTTCATCTCGATGGTGGGGAGGGCCTTGAGGGCGGCCTCCTCCGCCTCGCGCGCCGCCTCTTCCCGGTTCACGCCGAGCTTCGAGCCCTGGATCTTCTGGTGGAGCTTGAGGATCGCGTCCATCAGCATCTCGGGGCGGGGCGGGCAGCCGGGCAGGTAGATGTCCACCGGGACGATGTGGTCGACGCCCTGGACGATCGCGTAGTTGTTGAACATTCCGCCCGACGAGGCGCACACGCCCATGGAGATGACCCACTTCGGGGCGGGCATCTGGTCGTAGACCTGGCGCAGCACCGGCGCCATCTTCTGGCTGACGCGTCCCGCCACGATCATCAGGTCGGCCTGGCGCGGGGAGCCGCGGAAGACCTCCATGCCGAAGCGGGCCAGGTCGTAGCGGCCGGCGCCGGTGGTCATCATCTCGATGGCGCAGCACGCCAGGCCGAAGGTGGCCGGGAAGACGGATGCCTTGCGCACCCAGCCCGCGGCCTGTTCGACGGTGGTGAGCAGAAAGCCGCTCGGCAGCTTCTCTTCCAGTCCCATGGGAATTCAGCCCCTCAGTCCCATTCCAGGCCGCCGCGGCGCCACACGTAGGCGTAGGCGACGAAGACGGTGAGCACGAAGAGCAGCATCTCGACGAGCCCGAAGATCCCCAGGGCGTCGAAGGTGACGGCCCAGGGGTAGAGGAAGACGATCTCGATGTCGAAGACGATGAAGAGCATCGCCGTCAGGTAGTACTTGATGGGGAAGCGTCCGCCGCCGGCGGGCACGGGGGTGGGCTCGATGCCGCACTCGTAGGCTTCGAGCTTCGCCCGGTTGTACCGTTTTGGGCCGATCAGCGTGGCCATGACCACGGAGAAGATCGCAAACCCTGCGCCGATGGCGCCGAGCACGAGGATGGGTGCGTACGCATTCACGCTCCTCGCTCCTTCCAGTCGTCCTTGACCGTTGGACCGCTGCGCCGGCGCCGCGTGCCCCGCCCCCTCGAAGGCCACCCCCTCGAACAGGGGCCGATCGCATGTGAGGCAGTTCACAAGCCGGACTGGTGCGCATCTTATGCCCGCCGGTCTGTGATCTGCGACACGGGTTGCAACACCGGGTTTGTGATCTCCACCACCCGGCGAACGATCATGAAGCCCAATGAGTGGTGATCTTCATACTCAAGGCATCCACATGATCACCAAAGGTGACATCCGGCCCCGTAGGCGCAGGTGGAAGGCGTGGCGCTCTATCAAATGATGGGCAGTGCAGGCAAATTGGCGAAGCGGTGTCCGAACTGGTAAGGGGATGCGCGTCCCTCGGTCGGGGGAGGAGCCCGGTACGGGAGTGGACGCGGTGACCGGGATTCGCCGCCGACGGGAACCGGGCGGAGATCCTGTGCATCCGTTCACGAACCGCACGGCGGCTTCACGGCGGGATCACGGACCGGTCACAGCGCCCTCACGGCGACGGGCGACTGTGACCTGCGACACACCGAACGGGGGTCGCCGAAAGGGGGCTTGGCCATCTGTACAGGTGGATGGTAGGCCGTGGATCAATTCGGACTTATTACTGAAAGCCCATGATCACAGCCTTGTGAAAGCGTGTCCGTTACGTCCGTTACGGCGTCAATAAGAGGCGTCGCGCGCCCGGTTAGCGGCCCTCGCGCGCAACTGTGGCGCAGACCACGTTTCTTGAAGGAAACCCGGCACCCCTGATAGCGGTTGTCCCATGTCCCACACCGCTCACATACCCAGCCACCGGAAGCCCCGCCGCAGCGCCTCGAAGCTCGCGGTCCGCGCCGGAGTTGCCGGTGGCGTCCTCAGCACCCTGGCCATGGCCGGAACCGCGAGCGCGTCGCCGTCCGAGCCCGTGGCCGAGACGACGCTCGAGATGCCGGTCCTCGACCTGGACCTCGGCGCCGAAGTCTCCAACGCCGTCAACACGGCCGCGGAGAACACCCGCGTCGCCGCCGTCGAGGCCGCCGTCACCGGCGAGCTGAACGCCCAGGAGGAGAGCGCCCGCACGGGTGCCGCCGCCGAGGCGAAGCAGGCGAAGGAAGACGCCACCAAGGCCGCCGAGCTCAAGGCGAAGCAGGAGGCCGACCGCAAGGCCGAGGCCGAGCGCGCGGGCCGCGGCACCGACCGCACCTCCCTGACCACCGCCTCCGCCTCCGACGACGGCGGTTCCTCCGTCGCCAAGGGCTCGGGCAGCGGCTCCACCGCCTCGAAGCCGGCCACCGGCTCGGCGGCCGCCATCGTGAACTTCGCCCGCGCCCAGATCGGCAAGGCCTACGTGATGGGCGCCACCGGCCCCTCCGCGTACGACTGCTCGGGCCTCGTCCAGGCCGCCTACCGCCAGGCGGGCATCACCCTGGACCGCGTCTCGCAGGACCAGTCCATGGCCGGCCGCTCGGTCTCGCTGAGCAACCTGCAGCCCGGCGACATCCTGTACTGGGGCGCCAAGGGCAGCGCCTGGCACGTCGCCATCTACGTGGGCGGCGGCAAGTTCGTCGGTGCGCAGAACCCGAGCACCGGCATCGTCGAGCGCAACCTGAGCTACGACATGCCGACGGGCGCCGTCCGCGTCCTCTGACCGCGGCGTTCCCCGATCTCGACGGTCCCCGTGTCGCACGGTCCCTGAAGGTCCGGCACTCCCCCTCCCCCGGCTACCGCTGGGAGGTACCCCCAGGGGGCGGAGTGCCGGGCCTTCGGCATGCTGGGAAAATGGCCGCTGCGCGCGGCCGTTCGAACCGATCAGCCCTGGAGGTGGTGGTCCGTGAGCAGACCGTCCTACGAGGGCCGCGGCGAGGAGGACCACCGCGACGAGGACCGGCTCGCCGGCGACCGCACCGCCGTCCCGGCCGCCCTCGGGCTGGGGCTCCTCTCGGTCGGCGGCTGGCTGCTGACCACCACCCGCCCGTGGCACAAACCGGGCAATCCCCTGACGCTGGGCCTCGGCTGGACCGTCTCCGGCGCGCTGCTGCTGTCCGGGCTCGTCCTGCTGGCCCGCTGCGTCCGCACCGTCCACGGCGGCCCCGGGGCGGCCGGGGCGGCCGTACGGGGGCCTGGGAGCGGCGGGAACGACTGAGCCGCCCCCGGAGACCCGGGAGCGGCTCACAGGCGCCGCAGAGCGCCCTGGCGGGCCCGCTCAGGCCTTCGGGGCCACCTTCGAGAGGCCGTTGATGATGCGGTCCATCGCGTCGCCGCCCGTCGGGTCGGTCAGGTTCGCCAGCATCTTCAGCGTGAAGCGCATCAGCACCGGGTGCGTCAGGCCCCGCTGCGCGGCCACCTTCATGACCTTCGGGTTGCCGATCAGCTTCACGAAGGCACGGCCCAGCGTGTAGTAGCCGCCGTAGGTCTCCTTGAGCACCTTCGGGTAGCTGTGCAGGGCCAGCTCGCGCTGCGCCGGGGTGGCGCGGGCGTGCGCCTGCACGATCACCTCGGCCGCGATCTGCCCGGACTCCATCGCGTAGGCGATGCCCTCGCCGTTGAACGGGTTGACGAGCCCGCCCGCGTCACCGACGAGCAGCAGCCCCTTGGTGTAGTGCGGCTGCCGGTTGAAGGCCATCGGCAGCGCCGCACCGCGGATCGGGTGCGTCATGTTCTCCGGGGTGTAGCCCCAGTCCTCCGGCATGGACGCGCACCAGGCCTTGAGGACCTCGCGCCAGTCCAGCTCCTTGAAGGCGGAGGAGGAGTTGAGGATGCCGAGGCCGACGTTCGACGTGCCGTCGCCCATGCCGAAGATCCAGCCGTAGCCGGGCAGCAGCCGGTCCTGCGGACCGCGCCGGTCCCACAGCTCCAGCCAGGACTCCAGGTAGTCGTCGTCGTGCCGGGGCGAGGTGAAGTACGTGCGCACCGCGACGCCCATCGGGCGGTCCTCGCGCCGGTGCAGGCCCATCGCCAGGGACAGGCGCGAGGAGTTGCCGTCGGCCGCGACGACCAGCGGGGCGTGGAAGGTGACGGGCGTCTTCTCCTCGCCGAGCTTCGCCTGCACGCCCGTGATGTGCCCGGTACGGGGGTCGCGCACGGGCTCGCCGACGTTGCAGCGCTCGTACAGCCGGGCGCCGGCCTTCTGCGCCTGGCGGGCCAGGGTCTCGTCGAAGTCGTCACGCTTGCGGACGAGTCCGTAGTCCGGGTAGGAGGCGAGCTCCGGCCAGTCCAGCTGGAGCCGCTGCCCGCCGCCGATGATGCGCAGGCCCTTGTTGCGGAGCCAGCCGGCCTCTTCGGAGACGTCGATGCCCATGGCGACCAGCTGCTTGGTGGCACGCGGGGTCAGACCGTCGCCGCACACCTTCTCGCGCGGGAACGCCGTCTTCTCCAGGAGCAGGACGTCCAGGCCGGCCTTGGCGAGGTAGTGGGCGGTGGTGGAACCGGCGGGCCCGGCGCCGACGACGATCACGTCCGCGGAGTGCTCGGAGAGAGGCTCGGTCACTGCGGGGTCTCCCGAAGGCTCGATAAGGGGTGCCCAACGGCACGGGACATGACGCAGTCTATGCAGCGGCGCGGACCCGCCCGGGGCCGGTCCGCGGGCTAGAAGACGCTGAGGCCCGTCAGGGTCGTGAAGCGGTCCAGCGCCGCCACCCCCGCCACCGAGTTGCCCCGGGCGTCCAGGCCCGGGCTCCACACCGCGAGGGTGCACCGGCCCGGGACCACCGCGATGATGCCGCCGCCCACGCCGCTCTTGCCCGGGAGGCCCACGCGGTAGGCGAACTCGCCCGCCGCGTCGTACGTACCGCAGGTGAGCATCACCGCGTTGACCTGCTTCGCCTCGCTGCGCGTCAGCAGGCGCGAGCCGTCCGCGCGCAGGCCGTGCCGGGCCAGGAAACGGCCGGCCAGGGCGAGGTCGGCGCAGCTCATCTCGATGGAGCACTGCCAGAAGTAGTGCTCCAGCAGCGCCGGCACCGGGTTGTCGATGTTGCCGTACGCGGCCATGAAGTGGGCCACCGCCGCGTTGCGGTCGCCGTGTTCCTGCTCGGAGGCGGCCACCTCCGGGTCGAAGCCGATGCCCGGGTTGCCGCTCTCCTGCCGCAGGAAGTCCAGGAGCTCGCTGCTCGCGTCACCGGTCAGCGTCTGGAGCCGGTCGGTGACGACGAGCGCGCCCGCGTTGATGAACGGGTTGCGGGGGATGCCGTTCTCGTACTCCAGCTGCACCAGGGAGTTGAACGGGTTGCCCGACGGCTCCCGGCCCACGCGCTCCCACAGGCCGTCGCCGCCCTCCGCGAGGGCGAGGGCCAGCGCGAAGACCTTCGTCACGGACTGGGCGGAGAAGGGCGTGCGCCAGTCGCCGACCCCGAAGACGTTGCCGTCGAGGTCCGCCACCGCCATGCCGAACTGCCGCGCGTCGACCTTGGCCAGCGCCGGGATGTACTCGGCCGGCGTCCCGCTGCCCACGAGCGGGGAGACGTCGGCCGCGACCCGCTCCAGCAGCCCCTGGTAGTCCATGCAGGGTTACGCCTTGACCCCGCGGTGCAGCGCCACGATGCCGCCGCTCAGGTTCCGCCAGGCCACCTTCGACCAGCCGGCCTTCTGCAGCAGGGCCGCCAGCGCCGGCTGGTCGGGCCACGCGCGGATGGACTCGGCGAGGTACACGTACGCGTCCGGGTTGGAGGAGACCGCCCGGGCGACCGGCGGCAGGGCGCGCATCAGGTACTCGGTGTAGACGGTCCGGAAGGGGGCCCAGGTGGGCTGCGAGAACTCGCTGATCACGACCTGGCCGCCGGGCTTGGTCACCCGGTACATCTCGCGCAGCGCGCCCTCCGTGTCCTGGACGTTGCGCAGTCCGAAGGAGATCGTCACCGTGTCGAAGACGTCGTCCCCGAAGGGGAGCCGGGTCGCGTCGCCCGCCGTCAGCGGCAGCCACGGGTTGCGCTTCTTGCCCTCGCGCAGCATGCCGAGGGAGAAGTCGCAGGGGACGACGTACGCGCCGGTCGCGGCGTACGGCAGGGACGAGGTGGCGGTGCCGGCGGCCAGGTCGAGCACCTTCTGGCCGGGGCGGGCGGCGACCGCCCTGGCGGCCTCCTTGCGCCACAGGCGCGCCTGGCCGAGGGACAGGACGTCGTTGGTGAGGTCGTAGTTCGCGGCCACCCCGTCGAACATGGAGGCGACTTCGTGCGGCTGCTTGTCCAGGGAAGCCCTTGTCACTGGCGTTGGCCCCTCGGTGCTCGGTGTGTCTGCGTCGGACGGGTACCCGGTCATCCTCTCAGGCCGCCGGCCCGGCCCGGCCGCTGCCCCGGCCCGGCCGGCGTTCCGGTGGATCCGGACCGGAAGCGGGCAGACTGTCGGACATTCCGAACAAAGGGTTGACGGATGCCGGCAGGCCGATCAGGGAGCGCACGGCGGGCGGAGCGGCGCGGGCGACTGCGCCGCACGGTCCTCCTGTCGGCGCTGCTCGCCGCCCTCGCGGTGGCCGCCCACCGGCTGGGGCCGCGCGAGGGGGACGCCGACGGCCGCGGCGGGGCTCCCCCGCGGCCGGAACGGGTGACCTCGGTGCCGGTGGGGTTCACGGCCTCCTCCGCCGCCGGGCGGCCCCAGGGCGAGGGCCGCCCGCTGCGCTGGCGGGTGGAGGTGGAGAACGGCAGCGGCGTCGACCCGGACGACGCCGCCCGGGCCGTGGAAGCGGTCCTCGGGGACCGGCGCGGCTGGACACGCGACCCCGCGAACGGCTTCCGGCTCGTCGGCCGCGGGGAGCCGGTGGACTTCACGGTCCGGATCGCCACGCCCGCCACCACCGACCGGCTGTGCGAGGTGGTCACCCCCGAGCTGGTCGGGGAGGCCAACTGCCGGGCCGGGCACACCGTCGTCGTCAACCTCAAGCGCTGGCAGGAGGGCTCGCCCCGGTTCAGCGGCACGCCGGCGGAGTACCGGGCGCTGATCGTCAACCACGAGGTGGGCCACGAGCTCGGCCACGGCCACCAGACCTGCCCGCGCCCCGGAGCCCCCGCCCCGGCGATGATGCAGCAGATCAAGGGGCTGCTCGGCTGCACGTCCAACGCGTGGCCCTACGCCGCCGACGGCACGTACCTGGCGGGCCCGCCGGCCCCGTAGGCCATGGGCCGCCCCGCTCAGAGGCCGTTGCCGGAGACCGCCGTGCCGCAGCTGCTCGCGGTGCCGCGACTGCGGGTGCCGTCGCGGCCGCCGCCGTCGCGGTCGGGCCGGCCGGCGGGAGCGCCCTCGGCCGCGCGGCGCCTGCCGGACGCGGCGAGGAATCCCGCGACGCCCGCGGCGACGCCGGCGACCGTGAACCCGACGGTCTTCTTGTGCAGGGCCATCGCGACCTCCGGAGCGGTTCGGGAACACCCGGCACTGTGCCCCGCCCGGAAGGTCCCGACACCTCGCGCGGCTCCGGCGCGCTACCGCCGCCGGTGCAGGAGACGGCCCGCGATGACCGTGGCCACGCACGTGGTCGCGCCGCGTTCCAGCAGCTCCGCCTCGTCCGCCACCGCGAACACCGCGAACCGGGCCGGGGCGCCGGCCTCCAGCACCCCGTGGTACGCCTGCCCGGCCGACTCCCGCCCGGCGAGCGGATCCAGGACGGGCGTGCCGTCGTACGGGGCCGGCGGCACCACCGCCAGGCCCGAACGGACGACCGCGGTGCGCACGGAGGCGGTCGTGAAGCGCCCGGCCACCGCCACCACCCCGCGCGCCAGCAGCTTCTGCGTGCCCCGCCGGGCGCTGTTGCCCCAGCGGGCCTCGGTCATCTTCAGCGCCTCGAGCGCCTCGGCCCCGGTGATCGGGTCGGCGCCCAGCTCGGTGACCTCGTACGGGTCGTCCGGGTAGTACGTCCGCTCCAGCAGTTCGTCCGCCCCGCGCGCGAGCAGCCCCGGGGTGAGCACCCCGGGCCAGCGGCGGACCCGGGCGTGCGGCGCGGCCGCGCCGAGTTCCCCGTACGGGCCCACGCGGACGGCCCGGTCGCCCTCGACCAGGACCGCGCCGTCCTCCAGCGGAACGGCGCCCGGTCCGGTGACGAGGAGCTCGGCGGTGTGCAGCGTCAGCATGGGGCGTCAGTTCGTGGAGATGAGCTTCAGCTCGGGGTGCGCGGTGCCCCCCTCGATGGCGGTCGAGGAGATGTGCGAGACCACGCGGTCGTCGACGGGGTCGTTCGCCGGGTCGTCGTGCACCACGAGGTGCTCGTACGTGGTCGCGCGCTGCGCGGGGACGCGGCCCGCCTTGCGGATCAGGTCGATGATCTCCTGGCGGTTCGAGCGGTGCCTGGCGCCGGCCGAGGAGACCACGTTCTCCTCCAGCATGATCGAGCCGAGGTCGTCGGCGCCGTAGTGCAGGGCGAGCTGGCCCGCCTCCTTGCCGACGGTGAGCCAGGAGCCCTGGATGTGCGCGATGTTGTCGAGGAAGAGCCGCGCGATGGCGATCATGCGCAGGTACTCGAAGACGGTCGCCTGGGTCCGGCCCTTGAGGTGGTTGTTCTCGGGCTGGTAGGTGTACGGGATGAAGGCGCGGAAGCCGCCCGTGCGGTCCTGGGTGTCGCGGATCATCGCGATGTGCTCGATGCGCTCGGCGTTGGTCTCGCCGGTGCCCATCAGCATGGTGGAGGTGGACTCCACGCCCAGCCGGTGGGCGATCTCCATGATCTCCAGCCAGCGCTCGCCGGATTCCTTCAGCGGCGCGATCGCCTTGCGCGGGCGCTCCGGCAGGAGTTCCGCGCCGGCGCCGGCGAAGGAGTCGAGGCCGGCTGCGTGGATGCGCCGGATGGCCTCCTCGGCGCTGACGCCGGAGATGCGGGCCATGTGCTCGACCTCGGACGCGCCGAGGGAGTGGATGACCAGCTGCGGGAAGTCCTTCTTGATCGCCGAGAAGTGGTGCTCGTAGTACTCGACGCCGTAGTCCGGGTGGTGGCCGCCCTGGAACATGATCTGCGTGCCGCCCAGCTCGACGGTCTCCGCGCAGCGGCGCAGGATGTCGTCGAGGTCGCGCGACCAGCCCTTCTTGGTGTCCTTGGGGGCCGCGTAGAAGGCGCAGAACTTGCAGGCCGTGACGCACACGTTGGTGTAGTTGATGTTGCGCTCGATGATGTACGTCGCGATGTGCTCCGTACCGGCGTAGCGCAGCCGGCGCGCCGCGTCGGCGGCCTGGCCGAGCGCGTGCAGGGGGGCGTGCCGGTAGAGGTCGAGGGCCTCTTCCCTGGTGATCCGGCCCCCTGCGGCGGCGCGGTCGAGGACGGACTGGAGTGCGGCCAGGTCGGTCACCGGTGGATCACCTTTCGGCGGTGTGTCAAGGGTCCGGACCGAGCCAGCCTACGCCAGCGGCCGTGGGCCCCTTCCAGGGCGGGGGTCACGGGCTGCGGGTGAGGTCCCCCTCGGGGTTGCCCGCCGCCTTGTCGCCCGACGTGTAGTGCAGCGAGCCGCCGGCGTTCAGGCTGAACCGCTCGTCGGCGGAGCCTCCCGCGCAGATGCCCGGAGCCGGATTGGGGCCGCCCGCCGTGTCGAGGACCAGGGAGCGGTCGGTGGCGGAGACGAGCTTCCAGTCGCCGCTGCAGTCGGTCCCGAGGAGCGGCAGGACCGACTTGTCCCGGGCGACGACCTCGCCGGTCCTGCCGCCCTTGATGGTGATCTCGAACTGGCTGGTGGCGCCGAGGTGGGTGGTGACGGTGCCCTTCCAGGTGCCGATGAGCTCCTTGGGGACGTCGGTGCGGGTGCCCTTGGGCGGGGCCTGGGAGCCGGACGGGGACGCGGACGGCTGGGCGGAGTCCGGCGCGGAGCCCGCCGGGGCCGGGGAGTGCTGCGGCGGCTTGCCCGCCACCTCCCGGTGCTCCCCCTGGCCGGGCAGCAGGCCCGTCGCGTACAGCCCGCCGGACAGCGCCGCCAGCACGCAGGCGGCGCCGAGCACCAGGGTGCAGCTGAAGCGGCGGCCGGCCGCGGTGAGGGTGACCCCGCGGGTGTCGTCGGCGGTGCGCGGCTTCGGCACCCCGGCCCCCGCTCCGCCGGCCGTCTCGGTCGGGGCGCCGTACACCCCGGCCCCCGCGCCGGCGGATCCGTACGGGCCGGCCTGCGCGAAGGAGTCCGGCGTCCCGAAGCCGACCCCGGCCGGGCCCCCGTACGAAGGGTCCGGCGTCCCGAAACCGGCGCCGGCCGGCCCCCCGAAGGACCCGGCCGTGAACGGCACCGGCCCGGAGCCCGAACCGGCCGGGGCGGGCGACCCGAAGCCGGCACCGGCCGGGGTCCCGGTGCCGGACCCGGAACCGGCCTGGGCCCGGGATCCCGACCCGGCCGCCGTGCCGTACCCCGCCGGGTGACCGGCACCGGCGCCCGGGCCGGAGCCGGAGCCCGCCGCAGCCCCGGCGGGATCGGCGTCCAGGTCCAGCAGCGCCACCGCCGCCCGGGTCGCCTCCTCCACCAGCGGCGCCGGCAGCCACCCCGGCGCGCCGAGGGCGCCGCCCAGGGCCGCCGCGAGGTCCTCCGGCCGCGGCCGCCCGGACGCCGTCTTGGCCAGGCAGGACCCGATCAGCTCGCGCAGCTCCCCCGCGGGGATCCCGTCCAGCTCCGGCGGCTCGTGGACCACCTTGTAGAGGAGGGTCGCGGAGTTGTCCCCGGTGAAGGGCGGCCGGCCGGTCGCCGCGAAGGCCAGCACCGCGCCCAGCGAGAACACGTCCGAGGCGCCGGTGACGCCCTTGCCGAGGATCTGCTCCGGGGACATGTAGCCGGGCGAGCCGATGGAGACCCCGGTGGAGGTCAGCGAGGCGGTGCCCTCCGTGGCCCGGGCGATCCCGAAGTCGATCAGGCGCGGCCCGTCCAGGGTCAGCATCACGTTGGAGGGCTTGACGTCGCGGTGGACCAGCCCCAGCCCGTGCACCGCCACCAGCGCGCGGGCCAGCCCCGCACCCACCGCCCGTGCCGAGGCCTCGGGCAGCGGCCCGTGCCCGGCCACCGCCCGGTCGAGGGAGGGGCCCGCCACGTAGCCGGTCGCCACCCACGGCACCGCGGCGTCCGGGTCGGCGTCCAGCACGGGCGCGGTCCATTCCCCGCCGACCCGCCGCGCGGCCTCCACCTCGCGGCGGAAGCGTGCGCGGAACTCCGCGTCGGCGGCGAAGTGCGGGTGCACGATCTTGACCGCGACGGTCCGGCCGCCGGCGCTGCGCCCCAGGTAGACCCGGCCCATGCCGCCCGCGCCGAGCCGGCCGAGCAGCCGGTACGCCCCGATGGTGCGCGGCTCGCCGGCTTCGAGCGGCTGCATCGCGTCCCCCGTCCCCCGAGATCCGTGTGTGCGAACAGACAGCACCTTAGGGGGTGGCGGGGGCGCGTTCCCGCCGAATACCGCGCGCTTCCGCCGCCGCCCTTCGCATTCGCCTACGGTGGAGCTGAATACGAAAGGCGAACGAATTCCCGGCAAACGGAACATTCCCGAAGAGGGAAGGGGAAGGCCCGCCGGGAAACCGCGATCAGTGATCCGGCGCGGCCGCCTGGAGCAGCTCCACGCGGACGTCCGCGTCGTACCCGGTGTCCGCTCCCGTGCGCCGCGCGAATTCGCGTACGCCGGCCAGCTGCTCGGGTCCGAAGCGGAAGTCGAGGGTGGTGAAGTAGCGCTGGAGGAGCTCGGCGTCGAAGGCCTCCCAGCGGGCCGCCTGCTCGGCGACCTTGACGACCTCTTCCAGGGAGACGTCCCGGGAGGCGAGGAACGCCTCGTGGACCTCCCGCACCACGGCGGGCTCGCGCTCCAGGTAGTCCTTGCGGGCGGCCCAGACGGCGAAGACGAACGGCAGCCCCGTCCAGTCCTTCCACATCCGGCCGAGGTCGTGCACGGCCAGCCCGAGCCGGGGCGCGTCGTGCAGCGAGGCGCGCAGCGCGGCGTCGCCGATCAGGACCGCCGCCTGCGCCTCCTGCATCATCAGCCCCAGGTCAGGGGGGCAGGTGTAGTAGTCGGGGCGGACTCCGTACTGCTCGGCGAGGAGCAGCTGGGCCAGGCGTACGGAGGTGCGGGAGGTCGACCCGAGGGCGACCCGGGCGCCGTCCAGCTGGTCCAGCGGGACCTGCGAGACGATCACGCAGGACATCACCGGGCCGTCGCAGCCGACCGCCAGGTCGGGGAAGGCGACGAGCCGGTCCGCGTTGCGGAGGAACTCCACGAGGGTGATGGGGGCGATGTCCAGGTCACCCTGGACGAGGCGCTCGCTCAGCTTCTCGGGGGTGTCCTTGGTCAGCTCCAGGTCCAGCAGCGTGCCGGTTCGGGCCAGCCCCCAGTAGAGGGGCAGGCAGTTCAGGAACTGGATGTGGCCGACGCGGGGCCGGCTGCGATAGACGTCCACATCGCGAGACTAGCCCCGCTTCTCCGTCAGCGATCGAGCGGGTCTTCAAACGTCCGAGTGACGTGATCTTTCCCTCTGGTCTCGGCCCGAGGGTGCGTGCTAGGCTCGACGCAAGTTGCAGTTTGGTTTCCCTTGCAGTACGAGGCCTGCGGAGCATGTAACCCGCAGGCTTTTGTAGTTTTCAGACTTCTTAGCAGGTTCTGGAGCAGGGCGACCCTTTGGCCCATAGGAGGGCTCATGGCTACCGGAACCGTGAAGTGGTTCAACGCTGAAAAGGGCTTCGGCTTCATCGCCCAGGACGGCGGCGGCCCGGATGTCTTCGTCCACTACTCCGCGATCAACGCCTCTGGCTTCCGCTCCCTCGAGGAGAACCAGCAGGTCAACTTCGACGTCACGCAGGGCCCCAAGGGTCCGCAGGCGGAGAACGTCACCCCGGCCTAGTCGCCAGGCCGGCCGATCGCGGTCGGAATTCGCAGTACCCAAGGAGCCCTGCCTCCTCCGTGTGAGCGGAGGGGGCGGGGCTCCTGCCTTTTTCCCGTCCCGGTCCGTCCGCAGCGCCGTTCGGGGTGCGCTGATGGTTCCGCTGGGTGACCGTTCATCACATGGTGTGTTCGCCGGGGGCGGGCCGGGGAGGCTGGGTCCCGTCACCGAGGCCGGGCACGGGAAAGGAAGCACATGAGGAAGCTCGCTTGGGCCGCACGAGGAATCTCCGCCGTATCCGGGGCCGTGCTCCTCGGAGCGCTGATGGCCCCGTCCGCGGCGGCGGCCGGCGGTCCGACGCCGGACCCGGACCCGCACGGCAAGAACCGGTGCGGCCCGGTGGCGCGGCACGTCAGCTCCGCCGCCCCCGACTTCTCCTTCGCGCTGGGCACGGTGTTCCGGCTGGCCACCGACCGCGAGGGGCACACCTTCCTCAATGACAGCCGCAACCAGGGCGTGTGGATCAACCTGAACGTCGTGCCGAACGCGCCGAGGTGCGTCGTGGACGTCGCCGTCTCCGTCGAGGAGAACTCCGGGGGCCGGCTCACCCTCACGCTGCTCAGCAAGAGCGGCGTGATCTACGAGGCCCGCTGCACCACGTCCTCGACGCCGTTCAGCCCCACGAACCTGCCGGGCACCTGCGGCGTCGGCTTCCAGGCCCTCCAGGCCACGCCCGTCGTCTAGCGCTCCCTGCGGCGCGACGCCGCGACAGGAGACGGCCGGTCGCCCAGGGCGGCCGGCCGTCTCGTGTGCGGAGCTGCGGGTCAGGCCTTCGGGGTGGTGACCTCGATCGTGACGATCAGCTCGGTCTTGTCCGCCGTCCGCAGCCGCAGGTGGTAGGTGCCCGGGGGGACGTCCGTGGTGAGCAGGTCCGGGAGGGCGGTCGTGCCGTCGGCGCCGGTCTCGGGCAGCTCCAGGGCGAACAGCTTCTCGCCGGCCGCGGCTCCCTTGAACCAGGGGCCCTTGGCGGTCTTCGGGTCCACGGGGGTCCAGACGCCCGGCTTGCCCGCGACCTCCTCGACCAGGGCGGCGGTCAGCCGGGCGCCCGCCACCGGCTCGCCGCCGCGGGCGGCCCGGAACTCCAGGCCCTTGACGGCGGTGCCGGGGGAGGCCTTCACCGGTCCGGTGCCGTCGGTGCGGGTCACCACGAGCGGCTCGGCGGCCGGCTTGGCGGTGACCTTGCCGTCCAGGGCCACGGTGAGCTGGCTCTTGGCGTCGTAGGCGGTGGCCCGCAGGGTGAAGGTGCCCGCCTGCGGTCCTGCCTTGAGCCGGGGTGCGGTGGCGACGCCGTCGGCGTCCGTACGGACGACCACGCTCGACTCGTCGCCGAAGACGAAGCCCGTGCCGCCGGTGGTGTCCTGCTCGACGGCGACGACCACGGCCTGGCCCGCGGCCGGCTTGCCGTCGCTGAGCAGCGCCTTGAAGCGGGTGCCCTCCGCGAACAGGCTGCCGGCCTGGGCCTCCAGCTTCGCGTCGCCGACCCGCTCCAGCTTGGCCAGGGTCGCGGGCGCCGGGGTCGGCTTGGACGGCTCCGGCGTCGGCGTCGGCTTCGAGGGCTCCGGCTTCGGGGTGGGCTTGGGGTCCGGGGTCGGGCGGGACGGGTTCACCGGGGTGCCCGGCCTCGTCGCCGGCGGCTGCGCGGTGGGGACGTGCGGGGTCGGCAGGGTCGACGTGGGCGGGGTCGGGTAGGTGCCGACGGGCGGGTTCGGAATGCCCGCGGTGCCGTCCTGCTGGTACTGGCGCATGTAGCCGAGGACGGAGTTCACGTACTCGCGGGAGCTGTTGTAGCCGAGGATCGCCTTGTCGAGGTCGGCCGGCAGCGAGAGGTCCTTGCCGCCCGAGCAGAGGTAGAGGCCCGCGCCGAGCGCCGCGTCGTAGATGTTGTTGGCGTCGCGCTTGCCGTCGCCGTTGCCATCGGCCTTCCAGGTGGCCCAGGTGGAGGGGATGAACTGGAGCGGGCCGAAGGCGCGGTCGTACTCGGTGTCCCCGTCCCACTCGCCCTTGTCGGTGTCGAGGATCTTCGCGAAGCCGTTGCCGTCCAGGCGCGGGCCGCGGATCAGCTTCTCGGTGGTGCCGTCGGACTTGAGCCCGTAGCCGGAGGCGTGCACCGACTCGACGCGGCCGATGCCGGCCAGCAGCGCCCAGGGGAGCTTGCAGGTGGGCAGGGCCGCGGCGACCGCCACCTCGGCGCGCTTGTAGGCGTCCAGGGCGGTCGCGGGTATGCCGGAGGCCCCTTCGGCCGCGGTGCCCGTACCGGCGGCGGGCGGGACCACCGGGTCGGCGAGCTGGCCGGGCAGGTCGAGGCGGGCGTCACCGCGGTCGGCGGCCTGGGGGCTGTCGGGCGTGGGCTCGGCCTCGCCGGCGCCGGCGACCGGGGTGTTGGTCACGACGGCGGCGGTGGTCAGGCTGGCCGCGAGCGCGGCGGTGCACAGGACCTTGCGTGAGGTGTTGACTACGTGGCGGTGAAGCGGCTTCACGGTGCGGCGATCCCCCCAAGGCGGCCGTCAAAGGCGTGCGGCCGGTCGGGCCGCGATTGTTCTGTCTATCAGGTATTCCGATACGACTCACCATCGCCCCCGTAGATATGACACACCATTCGTCTCGGCTTCACCGTCCTGTCGCCCAGGACGTCCAGACCGTCTCCGGCGGTCCTGCGGCCGGGCGGGGAAGGTGCCGCAGCAGCCCGCCCGAAAGGCCCCGAACACCCCTGCTGCTGCCGCTCCGTGGGCCTTTACGACGGTTGTCGGGGAGGGCGGCCGCGAGGGGGGCCGGGGCTGTCAGGGGAGCCTGGTACGTTCGTGGCCCATCGAGCGCACTGCTGTTCGGCACCTCCTCTTCCGTGACAACACCCGGAGGAGGCAACGGAATCGGTCCGGGGTGCCCGGCCGGTCGCCGCTCCCTGCCCGCGCCGATACCGAAGGCCTGCCATGACCACTCCGCCGAATCCCTACTCCGGAGCCCCGGTTCCGCCGAACCCGCACCCCGGCCCTCCGGCCGGGCAGAACCCGTACGGCCAGAGCCCGGCGGGGCAGAACCCGTACGCCCCCGCCCCCGCGGCCGCGCACCCGGCCGCCGCGCCCCCGGCCGGGCAGAACCCGTACGCCCCGAACCCGGCCGCCCCGAACCCGTACGGCCCGTCCGCGGGCGGCCCCGGCCACCCGGCCGCCGGCTACCCGGCCCCCCACCAGGGCCACCCCACGCCCGGCTACCCGGCCCCCGGCCCGGGCCACCCGCAGCAGCCCCAGCCGCAGCACCCGCAGTACGCGGCCCCGTACCCCCACGCCCAGGCGCCCGGCTGCCGCAACTGCGGCGCCCCCGAGGCGGCGAACTTCGCGGTGCGCGCCCACGTCGGCGTACTGGTCCTGATGCGCTTCCACACCCTCAACGGGCCCTTCTGCCGCCAGTGCGGGCGGGCGCTGGTGCGCACCATGACCACCAAGACCCTGTGCCAGGGCTGGTGGAGCCCCCTGTCCCTGGTGGTCTTCACGCCGTTCACGCTGCTCTGGAACCTGATCGCCGCGATGAAGTTCGCCAAGCTGCCGCACCCCACCCCGGCGCCGGGGCACCGGCCGCTGGACGAGGGCCCGCCGGTGCACGCGCGCCCGCTCGCCTACGTGGCGATCATCCCGCTGCTCTGGGCCACCTGGGTCGTGGTCAACATCGTCCTGGACGTGACCGGGCGCCGCTGAGCCCGCCGGGGGCCGGCCCCCGGCGCCGCACCCCTTCACACCGGTGGCCCGCCCCCCTACCCTGACGGCCCGTCAGATTCCTGGACCGAGCCGCCTGGGGGCGCGTCATGCTGCTGCGAGGGAAGACCGTCGTCGTCTCCGGTGTGGGGGCCGGGCTCGGCCACCAGGTGGCCGCCGCCGTGGTCCGCGACGGCGGCAACGCCGTCCTCGGCGCGCGCACCGAGGCCAACCTGGCCAAGTCCGCCGCCGAGATCGACCCGGACGGCACCCGCACCGCCCACCTGCCGACCGACATCGGCGACGAGCGCCAGTGCGAGGCCCTCGCCGCCCTCGCCCGCGAGCGGTTCGGCGGCATCGACGCCGTCGTGCACGTCGCCGCCTGGGACTCGTACTTCGGCGGCCTGGAGGACGCCGACTTCGGCACCTGGCAGCAGATCCTCGACGTCAACCTCCTCGGCACCCTGCGCATGACCCGGGCCTGCCTGCCCGCCCTCAAGGCCGGCGGCGGCTCCGTGGTCTTCATCGGCACCCAGTCCGCCGTCGCCGCGCCGAGCGAGGTCCGCCAGGCCGCCTACGCCGCCTCCAAGGGCGCGCTGACCTCCGCCATGTACTCCCTGGCCCGGGAGCTGGGCCCGCACCGGATCCGCGTCAACACCGTGCTGCCCGGCTGGATGTGGGGCCCTCCCGTACAGGCCTTCGTCACCTTCACCGCCCACGCGGAGGGCGTCCCCGAGGCCGAGGTCCACCAGCGCCTGACGGGGCGGATGGCCCTGCCCGACCTCGCCACCGACGGGGACGTGGCCGATGCCGCCGTGTTCCTCGCCTCCGACCGGGCGCGGGCGATAACCGGCCAGTCCCTGCTGGTCAACGCCGGTGAGCTGATGCGATGACGCCCTCCACCGGCACCCGGCCGGATCGTATGCTCGCCCCATGACCAGTGCGAGCGACGCCCCGACCGACAACGCCATGCGCCGTGCGCTGCGGCGGGCCCGCGACGGCGTCGCGCTCGACGCGGCCGAGGCGGCCGTGCTCCTGCGGGCGCGCGGCGCGGCGCTGGAGGACCTGGCGGCCTCCGCCGCCCGGGTCCGCGACGCGGGCCTGGCGGCCGCCGGCCGCCCGGGCGTGATCACGTACTCGAAGAGCGTGTTCATCCCCCTCACCCGGCTGTGCCGCGACAAGTGCCACTACTGCACCTTCGCCACCGTCCCCGGCCGGCTGCGCCGCGCCGGCCACGGGATGTACATGTCCCCGGACGAGGTCCTCGACATCGCCCGCCGGGGCGCCGCGCTCGGCTGCAAGGAAGCCCTCATCACCCTCGGCGACAAGCCCGAGGAGCGCTGGCCCGAGGCCCGCGAGTGGCTGGAGGCCCACGGCTACGACGACACGATCTCCTACGTGCGGGCCGTCTCCATCCGCATCCTGGAGGAGACCGGGCTGCTGCCCCACCTCAACCCGGGCGTGATGTCGTGGTCGGACTTCCAGCGCCTCAAGCCCGTCGCGCCCTCCATGGGGATGATGCTGGAGACGACCGCCACCCGCCTGTGGTCGGAGCCCGGCGGCCCGCACCACGGCTCCCCCGACAAGGAGCCGGCCGTCCGGCTGCGCGTCCTGGAGGACGCCGGGCGCTCCTCGGTGCCCTTCACCTCCGGGCTGCTGATCGGCATCGGGGAGACGTACGAGGAGCGTGCCGAGTCGCTCTTCGCGCTGCGCCGGATCTCCCGCGCCTACCACGGGATCCAGGAGCTGATCATCCAGAACTTCCGCGCCAAGCCGGACACGGCCATGCGCGGCATGCCGGACGCCGAACTGGACGACCTCGTCGCCACGATCGCCGTCGCCCGGCACATCATGGGTCCCTCGGCCTGCCTCCAGGCCCCGCCCAACCTGGTCGACGGGGAGTACGCCCGGCTGATCGGCGCCGGCATCGACGACTGGGGCGGCGTCTCGCCGCTGACCCCGGACCACGTCAACCCGGAGCGGCCCTGGCCCCAGATCGACCTGCTGGCCGAGCGGTCGGCGCAGGCCGGCTTCGAACTCCGCGAACGGCTCTGCGCCTATCCGGAGTTCGTGCGGCGCGGCGAGCCGTGGCTCGATCCCCGGCTGCTGCCGCACGTGCGCGCCCTCGCGGACCCGGAGACCGGGCTCGCCGATCCGGACGCGGTGGTCGAGGGGCACCCGTGGCAGGAGCCCGAGGACTCCTTCGCCTCCTACGGGCGCACCGACCTGCACACCGCCGTCGACACCGAGGGCCGCACCGGCGACCGCCGCGAGGACTTCGACCACGTCTACGGCGACTGGGAGGCCCTGCGCGAGGCGGCCGCGCCCGGGATGGTGCCCGAGCGCATCGACACCGACGTACGGGAGGCGCTCGCCCGGGCCGCCGACGATCCGGAGCGGCTCACCGACGGCCAGGCCCTGGCCCTGCTGCACGCGGACGGCCCGGCGCTGGACGCGCTGTGCCGGATCGCGGACGACCTGCGCAGGTCGGTGGTGGGCGAGGACGTCACGTACGTCGTCACGCGCAACATCAACTTCACCAACGTCTGCTACACCGGCTGCCGTTTCTGCGCCTTCGCGCAGCGCCGCACGGACGCCGACGCCTACACCCTGTCGCTGGAGCAGGTCGCCGACCGCGCGGCGCAGGCCTGGGACGTCGGCGCGGTCGAGGTGTGCATGCAGGGCGGCATCCACCCCGACCTGCCGGGGACGGCGTACTTCGACATCGCCCGGGCCGTGAAGGAGCGGGTCCCGGGGATGCACGTGCACGCCTTCTCCCCGATGGAGGTCGTCAACGGCGCCACCCGCACGGGGATGTCCGTACGGGACTGGCTGACGGCCGCCAAGGAGGCCGGTCTGGACTCGATCCCGGGCACGGCGGCGGAGATCCTGGACGACGAGGTCCGCTGGGTGCTCACCAAGGGCAAGCTGCCGACGGCCGACTGGATCGACGTCGTCACGACGGCGCACGAGCTGGGCATCCGCTCCTCCTCCACCATGATGTACGGGCACGTGGACCAGCCCCGGCACTGGCTCGGACACTTCCGCACCCTCTCCCGCATCCAGCAGCAGACGGGCGGCTTCACCGAGTTCGTGACGCTGCCCTTCATCCACACCAACGCCCCCGTCTACCTGGCCGGGATCGCGCGGCCCGGCCCGACGGTCCGCGACAACCGGGCGGTGACGGCGATGGCCCGGCTGCTGCTGCACCCGCACATCCCCCACATCCAGACGAGCTGGGTGAAGCTGGGCGCGGAGGGCGCGGCCGAAATGCTCCGCTCCGGCGCCGACGACCTGGGCGGGACCCTGATGGAGGAGACCATCTCCCGGATGGCGGGCTCCTCCTACGGCTCGTACAAGTCCGTCCAGGACCTGATCGCGGTCGCCGGGGCGGCGGGCCGGCCCGCGAAGGCCCGGACGACCCTGTACGGGGAGGTGCCGCAGGAGCGCCAGGACGCGGCCCGCGCCTCGGACGGCCACCTGCCGGAGCTCCTGCCGGTCCTGGACTGAGCGCGCGCGAGGGGGCTCCGGCCGGCGGCCGGGGCGGTGGCCGGAACCGTTCGCGTTCCGGCCGTTCTCCGGTCACTTACGGGCGACCCGACCGACTGCTTCCGAAAACGACCGAAGACGTCCACTACAGTGCGCGTCCTGAGCCTGGGGGGGAACAGCATGGACACGACGACGAGCACGCTGCACACCACGACGGGCACCGCCGGACGCGCGGCCGCCACCGGGCCGGGACCGGCCACCGCCCTGTGGGGCCGGGCCGAACAGCAGGATTTCCGCAGCCGGGTGCGCGGCACCCTCCTCGGCGCCGCCCTCGGAGACGCCCTCGGCGCCCCCGTCGCCGGCCTCTCCCCCGACGCCCTCCGCGCGGCCCACGGCCCGGCAGGACCGGCCGGACCGGCCCCGGCCCGCGGCCGCCGCGGCGCCGTCACGGCCGCCACCCAGCTGACCCTCTTCACCGTCGACGGCCTGATACGGGCCCACGTCCGCCGCGACACCGGCGCCTGGCACCCGCCGACCGACGTCCACCGCGCCTACCGCCGCTGGGCCGCGACCCAGCACGACTGGGGCCCCGACGAGCGGCGCGAGGACAACGGCTGGCTCGCCAACGAGGAGTGGCTCTACGCCCGGCGCGACCCCGACCGGGCCTGCCTGACCGGCTTCGCCGACGACACCCTCGCCACCCTGGAGAAGCCGAAGAACCCCACCGCGCGCGGCGCCGCCCCCGCCCTCCGCTCGGCCCCCTTCGGGCTGCTGGTCGGCTGGGAGCCCCCGCTCGTCCTCCAGCTCGCGGTCGAGTGCGCCGCCCAGAGCCACGGCCACCCCACCGCGTACCTGGCCGCGGGAGCCGTCGCGGTGATCGTCCACGGCATGACCCGGGGCGAGGCCCTGGACGCCGCCGTCCGGCGCGCCCTCGTCCTGCTCGCCGCCCGACCCGGCCACGAGCCCGTCACCGAGGCCCTGGGGCGCGCGGTCACCGCCGGCACCCGGGGCGTGCCCGGGCCCGGCCCGGTCGAGGCCCTCTCCCGCGGCGGGGCCGACGTCCCGGACGGGCCCGACGCCGCCGACGCACTCGCCGTCGCCGTGTACTGCGCGCTCGTCGCCGAGGACGTCCCGCACGGCCTGCGCCTGGCCGTCGACCACGGCGGCGACTCCGCCGCCACCGGCGCCCTGTGCGGCGCCCTCCTCGGCGCCCTGCACGGCGAGACGGCCCTCCCGGCGCCCTGGCTCGCCGAACTGGAGGGCCGCCCCACCCTCCTGGAACTGGCCGACGACTTCGCCCTGGAGATGACCCAGGGCGCAGCCCTGCACGGCCCCGCGGTCACCTCACCGGGCTGGCTGGCCCGCTACCCCCGCGGCTGACACCCGGGGGCGGGCCGCTCAGGCGTGCGGCTGCCTCGGGTGGATCCACAACGCCTCGCCGACGGCGCAGAGTTCCCCTCCGGCGGTGGCCAGGGCGGTGCCCACGGTGTACTTGCGGCCCTCCGCGCCCAGCAGCCACGCGTACGACACCAGCCCCGCGGCCGCCGGAACCGGGCGCAGCAGCCGCCCGGCCAGCGACGCCGTGACCGCACCGGCCGGGCGGCCGCCGCCCAGCAGCCGGCCCGCCGCGTTGCCCGGGCAGTCCAGCGCGGCCCACGCCAGCTCCGGCGGCAGCAGCCCGTCGCCGTCGAGGAGCCCGGCGTCCGGGGTCCAGGCCGTCGCGACGAGGTCCCGCCCGGGCACCGGCCCGCAGTGCAGCCGCAGCCCCGTCGCCGGGGTCCTGCCCAGCCCGCAGCCGAAGCAGTCGACCTGCCCGGCCGGCGGATCCGCCCGGTAGGCGTCGGCGGCCTTCGAAGCCTCCGCCCAGGAGGGCGCCCCCGGCACCTCCCCGCCCGGCGCGGCCACCGCCGACGCCGAGGCGAGCAGCACCCCGTCCCCGTCGAACAGGGCGGCTCCGCCGGCCGCGTCCGGATCCAGCCGGACCGCCGTACCGGTCGGCACGGGCCGCCGGAAGTCCACCCGGACCGCCTCCGCGCCGGCCGCCAGGCGCCCGGCGAGCAGACCGGCGACGTAGCCGCCGAAGGCCACCCCCGGATAGCCGTGCAGCGTCTCCGGAACCGTGATCGTCTCCATCGAGTCCATGGCCCCCACCTCATCACACGCCGTGCGCCGGGCACCCGGCCGGCCGCTTCACCCGCGCCGCCGGCCGCGGGCCCTGCCGCCCTCGCGGGTGAACCCGTACCTTGGCCCTCCCGACGTCTCGGAGGTGCCCTCGCCATGCGGATCGCCACGACCATCTTCCTCACCGACCGCACCGTCTCCCCCACCCGTCTCGCCCGCTCCCTGGAGGAGCGCGGCTTCTCCGGCCTCTACCTCCCCGAGCACACCCACATCCCCGTCAGCCGCGACACCGACGCCCCCATGGGCGGTGAGCTCCCCGAGCAGTACGGCCGCACCCTCGACCCCTTCGTCGCCCTCGGACAGGCCGCCGCCGTCACCGAACGCCTCCACCTCGGCACCGGCATCACCCTCGTCGCCCAGCACGACCCCATCGGCCTCGCCAAGCAGGCCGCCACCCTGGACCACCTCAGCGGCGGCCGCCTCACCCTCGGCATCGGCTACGGCTGGAACGTCGAGGAGGCCGCCGACCACGGCGTCGACTGGCGCACCCGGCGCGAACGGGTCCGGGACCACATGGCCCTGATGCGCGCCCTGTGGTCGCCGGAGCCGACCGCGTACGAGGGCCCGTACGCCTCGGTCCGCGCCAGCGCGGCCCACCCCAAGCCGGTGCAGCCCCCGCGCGAACTCGGCCCCGGGCGGCCGCTGTACGGCCCGCGCACCCTGATCGGCGGCGCGGCCGGCCCGAAGCTCTTCGCCGCCGTCGCCGACCACGCCGACGGCTGGCTCCCCATCGGCGGACGCGGCCTGACCGAAGCCCTGCCGGCTCTGCGGCGGGTCTGGGAGGACGCCGGGCGCGATCCCAAGGAGCTCCGGGTGGTCCCGTACGCCGTCCAGCCGACGCCCGGCAAGATGGGGCACTACGCCGACCTGGGCATCGAGGAGGTCGTCCTCCAGCTCCCCTCGGCGCGGGAGGCGGAAGTCCTGCGCCACCTGGACGACTTCGCCCAGTACCTCTGAACCACCGCCGCACGGAACCGGATCACCCCGCCCGCGCGTGTCAGCGGGTGATGCCCGCCGCCCGCCCGGACGGCCGGTGGCCTGGCCCGTGTTTCGATCGACTCGCTCCTGGGGGACCTCCCGTGCACAGCAACCTGCGTATCTCCGTCGCCGCCGCAGCCGGAGTCGCGGCCGTCCTCACCCTGACCGCCTGCGGCAGCGGCAGCAAGCCGGCCGAGGACAAGAAGCCGAGCGCCGCCGCCCCCTCCGCCCCGGCGGCCTCCCCGTCCGCCCCCGCCGCCGCCGCGGGCACCCTGGACGGCGGCTGGATCGCCATGGCGACCCCGGGCAAGGGCGTGGTGCTCACCGTCAAGGGCCAGCGGGCGTTCGTGGTCGAGGCCGCCACCGGCCTCACCTGCGAGGGCACGACCAACGGCTCGACCCTGGACCTGAAGTGCCCGGCGGGCGCGACCCGTTCGAAGGGCAAGGTCGACTCGGTGGACGCCACCACCCTGAAGGTCACCTGGGAGGGCGCCGGCCAGGACACCTTCCAGAAGAGCGAGCCGGGCAAGCTGCCGTCGCTCCCGGCGCTGCCGAAGTCGTAGGACGCACGCACCGGTCCGCCGCCCCGCACCGGGGGGGCGGACCGGCCGGCTCAGGCTTCGAGGTCGAGGTCGAACGCCGTCTGCACGGCCACCCGGACGACCTCTCCGGCTGCCGACCGCCCCACCCACACCGGGTAGACCCCGTCGCCGCCCGTGCAGAACACCGCGAGGTCCGCACCGAGGCTCCCGCCGTCCAGGTGCATGCCCGCGACGGAGTCGGAGAGCCGGCCGTGCTCCGGGGACCCCTTCCGCCGCGCCCGCTCCAGCAGGTCCCGCAGCTCGTCCCAGGCCCCGGCGTCGCCGAAGGCGCCCGTGGCCGCGTCCGTGCCGAAGCCGAAGGCCTCCCCGGCGCGGAGCCGGAGCGTGTCGTCACCGGGCCCGAGCGCCATCTCCCAGGCCGCCACGGGGGCGTCCCCGATCCGCAGCCGGACGGCCGCCACGTCCTCGTACGACCCCCAGTGCTCCTCCTCGACCTCGACCCAGGCCGCCTCGACGGGGTACGTGCCCGGCGGCACCGCCACCGTGACCCCGGACAGCCCCTCCCCGGTGTCCGGGCAGGCCACCGCCAGCACCCCGCTGGGCAGGCGCAGACTGCCGCACGGCACCGGGTCGAGGACCTTCAGCCCGGGGATCGGCGTCCCGGGCCGGAACACCCGGTCGAAGTCGGCGGGCCCGCGCAGCCGCGAGGACTCCCGCCGCCAGCCGGCCGCCTCCCCGTCCAGCCGCGCGGCCACCCAGTGCGGGAGCACGGCCGCCACCGGGAGGTCCGGCCAGTCGTCGAAGCCGGGCCGGGCCGTCCACAGGTCCCCGTCGGCCACCTCCACCTCGGCCTCCAGGGAGTCCCCGCGCATGCCCCCGGGCTGGTGCGAGATCCGCGCGGTGCCCTCGGCGGAGCACTCCACCGCCGTCCGGGGGCAGTCCACCGCGTACTCCGCCGTCCCCTCGTCCGGGTACCGCCGCACCAGCAGCCGCCGGACCAGCAGCCGCCCCGCGTCGTCCCGCAGCCGCAGCTCCGCCTCGGCGGTCCGGCGGCCGTGCTCGTCGTACGCCCAGGCATCGACACATCCGGCCCGCCAGGCCACCATCCGCACCCCGAGGGGCACTGCACGGCCCGGGGCGCGGTAGACCACCGCGTACGGGAGCCCCTCCGCATCCCGCGCCCTGGCCTCCTCCAGGGTCAGCTCGCGTCCGCCGGTACGGGACGCCGCGTGCCAGGACTCCTCGAAGGTCACGTACGTCGCCTCAGGCATCGACGGTGGCTCCGACCCGCTCCGGGAGGATCTCGGGCATCCCCTCGACCAGCACCACGACGCCGACCAGCTCGCCGTCCTCGGAACGGCCCAGCCAGACCGGATAGGTACCGTCCCCGGTCGTCGCGAAGGCCATCAGCTCGCCGCCGGTGGCCGTGTCCCAGGTGCGCTGCATGAACATGGAACCGTCGGCGAGGTCCTCGTACCCGTCGAGGTCCGGCTCGCCCTTGATCAGCCCGCGCTCGAAGAGCGAGAGGAGGGTCCCGAAGGCCCCGGCGTCGGCGAAGCAGCCGGTGGCGCCGTCGGTGTCGAAGCCGGCTATCTGCCCCTCGATGAAGATCCGGAGGTCGTCGTCCGCGCCGAGGGCCATCTCCCAGGACGCGGCGGGGGTCTCGCTGACGAGCAGGCGGACCGCCGTGGGGTCCGTGGTCGTGACCTCGGCGTTCCGCCACTCGCAGTGGTAGGTGTAGCGGACCCGGGCCTCGTCGAGTACGTACTTGCCGGGCGGGACGGGGACGGTGATCGCCGGTTCCTCGTCGCAGTTGTCGGGGCCGGAGACGGCCAGCAGCCCGCTGGGCACGCTCAGGGTGCCGACCCGGTGCGGCTCCACGACCGTCTGCTCGGGGTGGTACCCGTCGGTGACCCGCACCCCGGGCCGGAACAGCTCGCCGATCCGCCCGGGCTGCGCGGGCCGCGGCGGCCGCCAGCAGGTGGCCGGGGCTTCCCCGCCGTCGCCCTCGGAGACCACGGCCGCCTCGAAGACCGGCGGCTCCGTGAGCCCGTGCATCCGGGCCGAGAGCAGCGGCCACTCCCCGAAGGCGGGCCGGTCCATCCAGCGCTCGTCGTCGCGGAGGCCGGCCGAGGTGGAGTACCCCCGGGGCTCCTCCGACCGCCGTCCCCGACCGTCCGGGAAGAGGTCCAGGACGACGCGCGGGCACTTCGGGTCGAACTCGGCCGTCTCCGGGCCCGGATAGTTCCAGGCGGTGGAGTACCGGTGGAACAGCCGCTGCGGGTCGTCCAGCAGCCGCAGGTCCAGGTCGAAGGTGCGGCGGCCCTGGTCGTCGTAGACCCACAGCCCGACGTAGTGGTCCCGCCAGGACACGAGCCGGACCTCCAGCGGCGCCTCCCGGCCCGCCGTCCGGTACACCGCCACGTATGGCAGCCCGGCGGCGTCCCGCTCCCGCGCCTCCCCGGCGGTGATCGGCCGCCACGGCGTGCGGGCCTCCGGGTCCCACGCCCGCGCGTACCCCACCTCGACGACCATGGCCGCTCCTTGCTCGTGTCCCGTTGCCTGTGCAAGGTAGCCGCCACCGGTGACAGCGGCCCTACCGGGCCAGTTCCGCCCAGACGGTCTTGCCGATGATCCGGTCCATCACCCCCCAGTCGCTCGCGAGCGCGTCCACGATGCGCAGCCCGTGCCCCGACTCCGCCTGGTACTCCTGCGGCTGCACGGCGGGGCGGCGGTCCCGGCGCGGGTCGGACACCTCCAGACGCAGGACGCCGCCGGTGGGATCGCCGTCCAGCAGGGTCATGCGCAGCTCGAAGTCCCGCCCGAGGACCCGCCCGTGGGTGACGGCGTTGGAGGTGAGCTCCGCGACGAGGAGCCCGGCGTCGGCGGAGAGCCGGGTGCCCTCGGGGACACCCCAGTCGTGCAGCGAGACGAGGGCCAGCTGCCGGGCGAGGCGGGCGCCGCGGGGGGTGCAGCTGAAACGCTGAGTGAACACGCGTACGAAGGCCGGGGGGTGGCCGGAAGGTGCGGTCATGAGGAGAACATCCCGTGTGGACAGGGGAGTTCCCAGCAAGGCGACTACTACTGTTCAACAGTAGTAGTCCAGTGGCTGGACAGGTGCAGTCACCGACCGTGAGCATGGTGGTGGGGAGGTGACCGCTATGACCACCGGTGATGACAGTGACGGGAACGACAGCGGTGACAAGGAGGCCTCGACACCGGATCCCGACCTCTTGGACTTCGGGAGGACCGTCAAGGCCTTCCGCAAACGCGCCGGCTGGACCCAGGAGGAGTTCCGCCGACGGGTCGGGTACTCGCTCCAGTACGTGGCCTCGGTGGAACAGGGCCGCCGCCACCCGTCGGCCGCGTTCGTGCGGAAGTCGGAGGAGGTCCTGGACGCGTTCGGCGTCATCGAGATCGCGGCGAAACGGCTGACGCGCAGGCGGGGGCTCGCGTCGTGGTTCAGGCAGTGGGCGGACCTGGAGCAGGACGCGGTGGCGCTCAATACGTACGAGTGCCGACTGATACCAGGGCTGCTACAGACGGAGGCGTACGCGCGGGCGCAGATCCGCAACGTCCCGCCTCTGGCGACGGTAGTGGAAGCGGACGCCCGCATTACCGTCCGGATGGCACGGCAAGAGCTGCTGTTCAAGACGCCTTACATTGCCTTCAGTTTCATCATCGAGCAGTCGGTGATCGAGCGGGAGACAGGCGGTCCGGAGGTGACGCGCGAGCTCATCGACCACCTGCTGGAGTGCACGAAGCTGCCCAACGTCGACATCCAGATCATGCCGAAGGTCAGCCCGGAGCACGCGGGCACCGATGGCCCCTTCCGTCTCCTGGAAACCGGGGAGAACGAGTGGCTGGGGTACAGCGAGGGACAGCAGTCGGGCCAGGTCATCAACAGCCCGAAAGACATAAGTCTTCTCCACCAGCGGTATGCCAAACTGCGCATCCAGGCCCTCAATCCCGCAGACAGTGCGGGCCTGTTGATGCGAATGCGAGGATCCCCGTGAACAGCTCCCAGGGACAGTGGTTCAAGAGCAGCTACAGCAGCAGCCAGGGGGACAACTGCGTCGAGGTCGCCCTCTCCTGGCACAAGTCCACGTACAGCGGCAGCCAGGGCGACGACTGCGTCGAGGTCGCCGCGTGTGCCGACACCGTCCACGTCCGGGACTCGAAGCTCACCGCGAGCCCGGAGCTGGCGGTCAGCCCGGCCACCTGGACCGCGTTCCTCGGCGGGGTCACCGCCTAAGGCGGAGGGATCGGGCCCGGCGCCGCCACGCCCGGGGCCGGACGCCAAAAGCGCCCGTCAGGCAGGGCCTGACGGGCGCCGAGGAAGTAGTCGGCATCGCGCTGGAACCGGACACCCGGCACGGCGCTGCGTACGTGCGCCCAGACGCTCGGCGCCACCCGGTACTCGCCGGCCACCATCCAGGGATCGTCCCCCAGCACGAAGAGGTGGCGGATCTTCAGGAACTGGTCGCGGGAGAGGGACACGGACTCGACTATCTCTTCGTCCTCGTCGCCGAAGCCGGTCAGATCCCAGACGAGGTTGTACCCGTCGGCGAATGGATAGTCGCTGCTCACCCGCCTCAAGCTAGGCGGCACCCACCGGCGGCCGCACCTGCTTTTACGGGGGCTCAGGCGCCGAACACCGCGTCGGTCAGGGCGCTCTGCACCTTCGCGAACGCTTCCGCGGCCTTTGCCATGTCCAGCCGGGCGTCGCCGGTGGTGAGGGAGGCGGTGAGGGTCGTCCCGCCGTCGGGCGAGCTGTACATGAGGGCGCCCCAGCCCCAGAAGCCGCCGTTGTGGGTGTAGAGCGTGCCGTGCTCGGACTCCTGGACGATCAGGCCGAGGCCGTAGCCGAACTTCGGGTGCGGGGTGCGCATCTCGGCGAGCAGCGGGGCGGGCAGGAGCCTGCCGCTCATCAGGGCGGAGAAGAAGGTGTGCAGGTCGCGGGTGGTGGAGATCATGTCGCCCGCGGCGGAGATCCAGGAGGGGTTGGCGCGGGTGACGTCGACGGTCTTCCAGTCGCCGCCGTGCTGGTAGGTGTAGTAGCCGTGGGCGTGCGGCTCGGGGATCTCGGGTGAGGCGTCCGGGACCAGGGTGCCGGTCAGGCCGAGCGGGTCCAGGATCCGCCGCCGCATCTCCTCGGCGAAGGGGCGGCCGGTGACCTCCTCGACCAGGAGCCTGAGGACGACGTAGTTGGTGTTGGAGTAGCTCCAGTCCGTTCCCGGTGCGAAGCGGGCGGGCTTCGAGAGGGCGAGGCGGACGAGTTCCTCGGGCCGGTAGGTGTGGAGGAGCTTGTCCACCCAGTCCTGGCCGTCCCAGGCGATGCCGGGGGCGGTGGTTCCGTCCTCGTAGTACTCCCCGGTGAAGTTGAACAGGCCGCTGGTGTGCTGGAGCAGCATCCGGACGGTGATGCGCCGGTCCAGCTCGTACGCGGGGAGGTAGTCGTCCGCCGGGCCGTCGAGGGCGATCCGTCCGTCGGCGACCAGCTGGAGGACGAGGGTGGCGGTGAACGTCTTGGTGTTGCTGCCGATGCGGAAGTGGCCGTCGGGCTGCGGTGGGGCGCTGTCGCCGAGTGCGCGTATCCCGGCGCTGCCGGCCCATTCGCCGTGCCGGTCGTTCACGCGCAGCTGCACCCCGGCCCAGCTGCCGGATGCGGCGATCTCCTCGATGGTCTTCTGCAGTGCGGGGCGGTCGTTCGGGGTGGTGGTCATGGTGGTGGGTTCCTCCGGTGTGCGGTGGCGGGGTGGGTTCAGGCGGTGCGGGCGGTGATGTCGCCGTAGGCGGTGGTGGCGTGGATGGTGAGGGCGGGGGTGCCGCCGGTGTTCTGGAGGGCGTTGTGGATGCGGCCGTAGGAGGTGCCGGCGTCGAGGGAGGCGGTGACGCCGGGGGCGGCGCCGACGGAGATGTCGCCGTGCTCGGTGCGCAGGGTGAGGGTGCCGCCGGTGGCCTCGGTGATGGCCAGGTGGCCCTTCTGAGTGCGGAGGTCGGCGGAGCCGGACAGGCGGCCGACCGTGATGTCACCGGCGGCCAGGGTGATGCGGGCGCCGGCGGCCTCGTCCAGCTTGACGGTGCCGTGGGCGCTGTCCAGGGTGACCTCGCCGAGGCGGCCGACACCCCGGATCTCCGCGCTGGCCGCCTTCGCCTCGACGTGGGAGCCGGCCGGGAGCTGGACGGTGACCTCGACGGCTCCGGAGGCGCCGAACGCCTGGTTCTTCTGGGGGGCGTTGATGCGCAGGACGCCGTCCCGGTAGTCGACCGTGGTCTCCTCGGCGGCCTTCACGTCGCGGCTCTTGGAGGCGTTCGCGGGCAGGACCTCGATGGTGGTGTCGGCGCGGTCGGCGGCGATGAAGCGGATGTTCCCGGCGGGGACGTCGAGGACGGTGGTGATGGCGGCGGGGGTGGTGAACTTCTGCATGGTGGCCGTTCCTTCGGGCTCGTTGTTTCCGACGACCGAAAAGCTACGGCGCGTTCAGCGACCCGGCAACATGCCTGTTGCGAAGGAATGTCATTCATGCAGCTCAGAGCCGCAATATCGTTGCACCGTCTCTAAATCTAACGCAACGACAGCTAGCTGTTCGTTGCAACGGTTGAAATATGAACGCTACGATCAAGGCCACAGCAGACACCCGCGAGCGTGAAGGAGACCGCGATGCCGGGAGGCAGGCTCACCCCGCAGGAACGCCAGCAGATCGCGCTGGGGGTGGCCGACGGCCTCGCCTACGCGGAGATCGCCCGACGGCTCGACCGCCCCACCTCGACCGTCACCCGCGAGGTGATGCGCAACGGCGGGCCCGCCGGCTACCGCGCCGACCTCGCCCAGCGCGCCACCGAACACCGCACCCACCGCCGCAAGCAGGCCGCGCCCCGAGGGGCCCAGACGTCCCCGCCGGCCCACGGACGCGACCCGGAGGCGGTGCGCGCGTACGAGGAGATGTTCACGACCGTCCTGATGCAGTCGGGCCTCCCCAAGATGACGGCCCGCGTCCTCGTCTCCCTCTACACCGCCGACAGCGGCACCCTCACCGCGTCCGAACTCGTCCAGCGGCTCCAGGTGAGCCCGGGGTCGATCTCGAAGGCGGTCGCGCTGCTGGAGGGCCAGGGCCTCATCCGCCGGGAACGCGACCAGCGCCGCCGCGAGCGCTACGTCGTCGACGACGACGTCTGGTACGAGTCGATGATGGCCAGCGCCCGGTCCACCGCCCTGCTCGCCGAAACCGCGAGGAAGGGCGTGAACGTCCTCGGCCGCACCACCCCCGCCGCGACCCGCCTGGAGAACATCGGCCGCTTCGTCGACTTCGTCTCCGAGAGCATCGTCCGCGCCGCCGACCAGGCCCGCGAGGTCCTCCACACAAAGCCGGCCCCGTCCCCGAACCCGGGGGACCCTGCCACGCCGTGAGTTCCGGAGCGCCGTTGACGGTGCGGGCCGGCCGGGCAGGCGGGGGTGGGCGGGGCACCGTTGAGGGGGTCGGTGGTGTGCCGGGGGCTGCCCGCCAGTCCACTGTCCTTCCGTGCCGGGCCGGTCCCTCAAGGGCGCTCCTTCGTCGCGTCGCTTCGCGATGGCCTTCGGCCACCCTTGACCGACCGGCCCGTCCCGGAATGCCAAAGACTGTCGGGAAGCCCCCGAGGAAACGGCATGGGGGAAGCGTTCAAGGACGGGCCCGTCACAGTCCCGCGAGGGACCGGACCACCTTCGGAGCTGGCGCCAAAGGGGACCACAACAGTGCGGGAGCCCCCATGCGCATCAGATCGCTACGCGCTTCTCTGGTCTCGGCGTCCGGCGGCCGTCTGGGGCTGAAGGAAGAAGCGAAGAGGCGTCTAGAGGGGGTGCATAGGCCCTCGGGGAGCGCATGCGGAGCCCTGTCGGACCCTGACGACACCTCTTCTGTCGGCAGACTCCGACAAGAGGCCACCAGCCCAGGCAAAAGGGTCGCAGACGCCCTCGGAGAGAAGCATGTAGCGATCTGACGCGTCTACCGCTCCCGGACACTGCGCACACCACCATCTCGTACGGGTCTCAGCCCCAGACGGCCGCCGGACGCCAAGCCAGGAGGAGCGTGTAGCGATCTGATGCGCCTGTTGGCCCCCGTCGTGCACGTGGGGCCGTATCCGGGAGGTAGCAGGGTCAGACCCCTCGCGGGTCTGTGACTGGCCCCTTCCTTGACGCTTCCCCCATGCCGTTCCTTCGGGGGCTTCCCGACAGTCTTTGGCATTCCGGGACGGGCCGGTCGGTCAAGGGTGGCCGAAGGCCATCGCGAAGCGACGCGACGAAGGAGCGCCCTTGAGGGACCGGCCCGGCACGGAAGGACAGTGGACTGGCGGGCAGCCCCCGGCACACCACCGACCCCCTCAACCGTGCCCCGCCCCCACCCCCGACCCCGCCCGCCCCGGCCGCCCCCCGCCGTGGCGCAGCGATGAGTTTCGTCGGTCCTGGCAGTCTCCTAGGCGTCGACAGACGACGACGGAGGAGGAAACCCGTGGCGCAGGTGCAGCTGCTCAGAGTCCAGAACTTCAACGTCTCCCGGGACGGCTTCGGTGCCGGGGAGGACCAGAGCCTGGAGCGGCCCTTCGGTCATGCCGATCCCGGGACCATGTTCGCCTGGGCCGGCGCCACCGCGAGCTGGCCGAACCGCACCGATCCCGGCGGCAGCCGTGGCCTCGACGACTACTTCACGCGGGACTTCACCCACCACATCGGCGCCGAGATCATGGGCCGCAACAAGTTCGGGCCGCAGCGCGGGCCCTGGCAGGACCACGACTGGCAGGGCTGGTGGGGGGAGGAGCCGCCGTTCCACACGCCGGTGTTCGTGATGACGCACCACGAGCGGCCCTCGATCACGCTGTCCGACACGACGTTCCACTTCGTGGACGGCGACCCGGCCTCGGTCCTCGCGCGGGCGAAGGAGGCGGCGGGCGGCAAGGACGTACGGCTCGGCGGCGGGGCCACCGTCATCAGGGAGTTCCTTGACGCCGACCTCGTCGACACCCTGCACGTGGCGGTCTCCCCCCACGTGGAGATCGGCTCCGGCTCCCGGCTGTGGGAATCCCCGGACGAACTGCTGGACCGCTTCCACCTGGAGGTCGTCCCCAGCGCCAGCGGCGTGGTCCACCACCTGTTCTGGCGCAGGTGACTTATCCGGTGGACAGGGGGCCGGAGCGGATCCGATAGTGCGGCCATGGCTTCTCTCGTGCGGCACGTGACCGTCGACTGCTCCGACCCCTACGCCCTGGCGCAGTTCTGGCTCGCCGCCCTCGACGGCAAGCTCGGGGACGGCGACTTCCCCGGCGACCCCGAGGTGCTGGTCGAAACCGCCGGTGCCGGGCTGCTGTTCATCCGGGTGCCCGAGGGCAAGACGGTCAAGAACCGGATCCACCTGGACCTCCAGCCGCAGGACCGGACGCGCGACCAGGAGGTGGAACGGCTGGCCGGCCTGGGCGCCACCGTGGTCGAAGACCACCGCAACGCCGACGGCACCGGCTGGGTCACCATGGCGGACCCGGCGGGCAACGAGTTCTGCGTGGAACGCAGCGCCGCCGAGCGGGCCTAGGCCGTCTCCCACCTGACCTCGCCGTCCTGCCACCGGTCGGTGGGGGCGAGGCCGGCTGCGGCGGCGACGGCGGCCGACGCCCGGTGGTCGGGGTGGACGTGCGCGACGACCGTACGCGGCCGCAGCCGGGCGACGAGCCCGCTGGCGGCCTCGGTGGCGATCCCCCGGCCCTGCCAGGGGGTTCCCACCACCCAGGAGACCTCCGCGACGCCGTCGCCGACCGTCGCCTGGACGGTGCCGACGAGGCACCCCTCCTCACGGAGCCGGACGACCCAGTTGCACCAGGAGACGGCGGGGTCGGGCGAGCCCGCCTGCCAACGTTCGTAGCGGGCGCGCAGGGCCTCGACCGTCTCCGGGGCGCCGCCGGTGAAGGCGTGCAGCCCGGGGTCGGACAGCACACCGGCCATCTCGTCGGCGTGCTCGGCCCGCAGCGGCAGCAGGTCGAGCCGGTCGGTGCGGATGATCTCGGGAGGGGTCACGACGACGAGTATGCGCGACGGCCGGCAGGGCCGAACGCCCGTGCTGCGCCGGTGTCTTCGCGGACGCGTACGCCTCCGCCGGCCGGCCACCTGACACATCCCGCCCCGCCCCCCGGGCACCCCGCCGCCCCTCCCCCTACGCTCCCCGCATGATCGATGCACAGACCCACGTCCGCGTCGCCCGTCCCTCCCGGGACCTGGAGGCCGCCGAGCGGTTCTACGTCGACGGGCTCCGGCTCGACGTCCTGTGGCGCACGGCAGGACACGTACCCGGGGAGCACGACCTGCTGATGGTCGGGCCGGCCGGCGGCGGGTGGCACTTCGAGCTGACCCTCGACCCCGACGACCCGGTCGAGCCGTCCCCCACCGTGGACGACCTGTTCGTGGTCTACCTCGGGCAGGCCCCCGACGAGGCGCTCGTACGGCGCCTCGTCGCCTGCGGCGGGACCGTCGTGCCCTCGCACAATCCGTACTGGGACGAGTACGGGGTCACGGTGGCCGACCCCGACGGCTACCGGCTCGTGCTGTGTTCCCGCACCTGGGGCTGAGTCCCCGCCTCCCGGGCGTCGATGAGCTCGTCCCAGTGCTCCTGCGTCCACGCGCACGCCGCGTCGAGCGGCCCGAGGAGTCCGTGGCCGAGCAGGGTGAGGGCGTAGCCGCCCGGCTCCTGCCGTTCGACGAAGCCGTCGCGTTCCAGGCCGCGCAGGGACTGCGTCAGGGACTTGGCGGTGATCCCGCGCAGCGGGACCTTGAGCTCCGAGAAGCGGCGCGGCCCGTCCTGGAGGCAGCGCAGGATCAGCGGCGCCCACTTGTCGCCGACGCGGAACGGCACCAGCGTCGAGGGGCAGACGGGGTCGAACATCTCGGGGTCCAGGGGCGGCTGCGTCATGATCACCACGGTAGGCCGGTCCCGGCCGGTATCCAATCGGTAACCACCCCTTTCCTTACGCTCACGGCATGACGAGCCCCACCGCGAACACCGAGGACAAGGACGCCACCGTGAACACCACCGGCAGCACCACCCCCACCCGTCTCATCGTCTTCGGCGCCACCGGCCGCGTCGGCCGGGCCGTCGTCGCCGGGGCGCGGGCGCGCGGGCTGGAGGTGACGGCGGTGGGCCGGGCCGACGGGGAGGTGACCTCGGCGGCGGACGTCGCGCGGCTCGCTGCCGGGCACGACGCGGCGGTGGTCGCGGTGTACGACGCCCAGGCGGCGCCGGGCGAGTTCTTCCCGGCCGTGGCGCGGGCGCTGGCGGCGGGCCTGCCGCAGGCGGGGGTGCGGCGGCTGGTGTCCGTCGGGCTGGCCTCCGTGCTGCCGACGGCGGACGGGACACCGCTGATGGACACCCCCGGCTACCCGCAGGAGTGGCGGGAGTTCTACGTCGGTCACGGCGCCGGCACCGAGGCGCTGCGGGCCGCCGCGCCCGAGGCCCTGGACTGGGCGGTGCTGTCCCCGGCGGGCGACTTCGACCACGAGGGAACCCCGCGCGGCGGCTACGCGGTCGCTCCCGCCGACGCCGGGAGCCGGATCACCCCGGCCGGTTTCGCCGAGGCCGTCCTCGACGAGGCCACAGCCCCGACCCTGCACGCCGTACACGCGGGCATCCACGAGGAGGCGGCCTCATGACCACCACCCCGGACACCCCCGCTCCCGTGACCGACAGCCCGAACCCCCGGGTGGCGGACCACATCCGGGAGATCCCGCTGGTCCTGGTCACCCCGGCCTGAGGCCCGGCCCCTCGACGGAGCGGGTCACTTCACCTTCGGCGCATCGGGGACCCCGGCGTCCAGGGCGGTGCCGGCGCCCGCGAGGGAGCTGTTGGTGGACCGCGTCGCGGAGCCGGCGGCGGAGCTGGTCACCGCCAGGGCGGTCTTGGCGTCCTTCACCGCCTGGCCGGGGTGGTCGGCGATGTCGGCGACGCGCTTGACGACGGGCTGCCCCTCGACGGTGGGTCCGTCGGCGGCGTGCGCCGTGAGGGGGGTGAGTGCGAGTGCGGCCCCGCCGGTGAGGGCCAGGACGGAGAGGGTGCGCTTCATTGCCTTCATGCCCCGCCCAACGACCCCCGGCACCCCGGGTCACCGCATGCCCGGCCCGTTCCGCGCATCGGATGACCCGGCCGGCCCGCACCCGGCCCGGGAAGGCGGCCGGCCGCGGGCACGCGCGCGGCCCCGGATCGGGGGATGGGCCGCGGGCGATGACACAGCGGGACTTCGGGTGGTGCTGTCAGTCCTCGACCACCAGCGCCGGGGTCGACTTCGTCAGGACCTCGCCGCGGAAGAAGGCGGGGCTGCGGCGTCCGGTGGCGAACATGACGACCAGGCCCAGGGCCAGCAGGCCGACGCCGATGACGAAGACGCTGCCGACGCCGAAGACCGCGGAGCCGGAGCCGTAGGCGGGGTCCCAGGCGTCCGTCAGCGTCTTGAAGAAGACCGCGGCGAGGAGCAGGCCTCCGAGGACCGGGAAGACGCCCTTGAAGAACAGGTCGTGGGCGGAGCGGCGCAGCTCGCCGCGGAAGTACCAGACGCAGGCGAAGGCCGTCAGCGAGTAGTAGAAGCAGATCATCAGGCCGAGCGCGAAGATCGTGTCGGTGAGGACGTTCTCGCTGACCAGGGTCATCACGGTGTAGAAGGCGCCGGTCGCGATGCCCGCCATGACGGTGGCGCGGCCCGGGGTCTTGAACTTCGGGTGGACCTTGGCGTACGAGGACGGCAGGGCCTCGTAGGCGGCCATGGCCAGGACCGTGCGGGCCACCGGGATGAAGGTGGTCTGCAGCGAGGCGGCGGCGGAGGCGAGCACCGCGACGAAGAGCAGGATGCCGAGCAGCGGGCCCATCACCGGGCCGGCGAGGGCGGCGAAGACGTTGCCGGAGGTCTCCTCGTTGCCGAGGCCGAGGCCCTCGGCGCCGGAGCCGACGGCCATCTGGGCGGCGATGCCGGTGGCCAGGTACGAGCCGACGAGGACGACCATCGCGATGAGCGAGGCGCGGCCGGGGGTCTTGGCGGAGCCGGTGGTCTCCTCGTTGGTGGCCAGGCAGGCGTCCCAGCCCCAGTACATGAAGATCGAGAGGGAGAGGCCGGCGGTGAAGGCCGCCATGGATTCGACCGCGAAGGGGTTCATCCACTCCCAGGAGAAGTCCAGGCCGGTGTCGAAGGTGCCGGCGGAGGCCTTCTGGAAGGCCATCACGACGAAGATCGCCAGGACTGCGAGCTGGAGGCCGACCAGCGTGTACTGGACGCCCTTGGTGGCGGTCATGCCGCGGTAGCTGATGGCGGTCGCGACGGCGATCAGCGTCAGGCAGGTGGCGATGTGGACGAGCTTGTCGTCGTCGAGGGCCGCGATCGAGTCGCTGCCGGTGACCTCGCCGGCCAGCAGCCAGAAGTAGGAGGTGGCGACGCCCGCGAGGTTGGAGAGCACGATGATCGTGGCGATCACCAGGCCCCAGCCGCACATCCAGCCGATCCGCGGGCCGAAGGCCTTGACGGTCCAGGTGAACGAGGTGCCGCAGTCCGGCATGGCCTTGTTGAGCTCGCGGTAGGCGAAGGCGACCAGGAGCATCGGGAGGAAGCCGGCCAGGAAGACCGCCGGCATCTGGATGCCGACCTCGCCGGCGGTGGAGCCGAGGGTGGAGGTCAGGCAGTAGACGGGGGCGACGGTCGAGATGCCGATGACGGCGCTGCCCACCAGGCCGACGGAGCCCTTGCCGAGGCCCTTGCCGCGTACTTCGGCCGCGGCGCCGTCCCCGTGCCCGGCGCCGCCCTCGGCGACGCCGCCTACCGTGTCTCCGACCTGAGGCCGTGTGTCCAGCTGTGTCATGGGAAAGGACGTTAGATGCTGCGGTTTCCTTATCCGGAAGACTTAAGTCCGGTACTTCACAGGCCTAAATCCCTTTGATTACGAAGATCGAAAGCATTCACATGACCGCAATACAAGGTTCACTCAGGCACCTATCCATGATTCGAGAGGCGCTGACACGGGAGTTCCGGAATGCGGAAACCGCAGGAGTACCCGATATGTCCGTTTCAAAACTTTCCCGTGCCAATTTTCGAAGGCCCCCGGACCGTGCTCCGACCGCCAAACGACTGCGCGGCGTGAAAACCGCTGGACGGCGCGTGACCGCGCCTGACAGGCTCCCGGCATGACCTACGGAATCGAGTCCCACCCCGCCCGGTGAGCGGCCGCGACGAGCGCACGTCGCTCACTCCCGCCGCTCCCGCACCCTCCCTCCACGACTACGCCCTCTTCCGCCAGGGCATCGAACCCGACGGCCGCTTCCCGCGCCGCGGCCACCCCTTCCCTGACGGGCCCGACGGGCCACCGCCCCCCGAGCCCTCCCGGCCCCGCCTCACCTGGACCCAGGCGCGGGACGAAGTGGCCGCCGCCCTCGCCGGGCCGCTGGCCGACCCGGACCCCGTCCGGGCCGCCGAAGCCGTCCACCACGCCGTCGCCCGGCTCCGGCTGCCGGACCGCACCCTGCGCGCGAACGCCACCCGGCTCCCGCTGGCCGACGAACCCGCCGCCCGGCGCACCGCACGGCAGCTGACCCGGACGGGCACCAGCCCCGCCGCCGTCGGCGTCGGCCTGGCCCTCCTGATCCGCCTCGGCGAACCCGAGGACGTGCCCTGCCTCAAGGCCCTCGGGCTGCTGCGCGGGCTGCGCTCCGTGGCCGCGGCCGCGCTCGACCCCCTCGACCGGCAGGCGGCCGCCCTGCTGACGCTGGCCGGCCGCAGCCGGTCCGCGGAACTGGACCCACTCATCGAGGCGGTGGCGGCCGCCGGGTCCGCCCCCGCGGGCGGCGAGGCCGTGCGCGACGCGCTCGTCACCCTCCTCACCGCACCCGACTGGCCCGCGGTGGCCCGCTGGCAGGCCCGGCGCATCGCCGAGGCGGCCCGCCTGGACGACCTCCTGCGCGCCCGGCCCGAGGACGCCGCGCTGGTCACGGCCGCCGGACGGCTGCTGCACGCCATGGCCGACCGGCGTGAGCACCGGGCCGACCTCCTCGACTACGGCCCGGCCGCGCAGGTGTACCGGGCCGTCGTGGCCCGGGCGGCCGCTCCGGCACCGACCCTCGACCACCAGGTGCTCCTGCTGTCCCTCGCCTCCGACCTGCACAGCGGTACGGCCGCCCTGCTCGACTGGCCGGCCGGGGAGCGGGAGGCGCTCCTGGGCCGCCTGCAAGCGCACCTGCACCGCACCACCGCACCCGAACCCGCCGCGCCCGCCGACCGCCGACGCGCCGCCTGGCTCCGGCGCAACCGCCTGCGCCCCTTCCGCCTCCCGGCCCCGCCCGCCCCCCTGCGCATCGAGGTGGCGGTGGCCGATCCCGCCGACTCCCCGGCCGTCGAGACGCGGATCCTGATCCACGGCCGCCCCCTGCTCCCGGCCCTCTTCGGCAACGGCCCGGGCCACGCGCCCGAGTACCTGCTCGACAACGGCGCGCTGCTGGCCGGCCCCGAGCCGCACGAGGTGCAGCTCGCCGAGGCGTCCTGCACGGAGGGGTGCTGCGGCGCCCTGTACGTCACCGTCCGCCGCGACGGGGACGACGTCGTGTGGGACGGCTGGCGCGGGGCGACCGGCCCGCCCCCGCCGGAGCTGCGCTTCGACGCCGCCGCCTACGACGCCGAGGTCCGGCGCGCCACGGACGACGACTCCTGGTGCTGGCCGGCCCGCGCCACCGCCCGGCGGATCTCGGCGGCCCTGCGGGAGCGGCCGGAGCCGGCGGCGCGCTGGGGCCTCGGTCGGGCGCGGGCCCACACCGGCTGGCACGACCCGGACACCGTGAGCGTGACCTTCCACTACCGGCCCGAGCCGGCCACCCCGCCGGAAGGAGGGGACGGCCCCGGCCTGGTCTTCGTATGGGACCTGCCGGACGACGGCCGGCCGCCCGAGGTGCAGGCCGCGGCGGCGGTGGCGCGCATCGGGGCCACCGACCCCAAGGCCTTCGCCAGGGTGGCGGGCGGAAGCCGGGAGCTGGCCGAGTCCCTCGGCTACGCCTGGCCCCGGCGGGACTGAGGCGCGGCGCCCCCGGGTGCCCCGGCGACGGGACACCCGGGGGTACCGTGCCCCCTAGGTCGACCAGACCACCGACTGGATCTCGCTGTACGCGTGCAGGGCGTACGAGCCGACGTCCCGCCCGACCCCCGACCGTTTGAAGCCGCCGAACGGGGCCTCCATGTTGCGGCCGATCGTGTTGACCCCGACACCGCCCGAGCGCAGCCGGCGCGCCACCCGGAACGCGCGGGCGACGTCCGCGGACCACACGTAGCTCAGCAGCCCGAAGTCGCTGTCGTTGGCCAGCCGGACGGCCTCCTCCTCGTCCCCCTCGAAGGGGACCACCACGACCACCGGGCCGAAGATCTCCTCCCGCACCACCCGCATGTCGTTCGTGCAGTCCACCAGCAGCGTCGGCGCCACGTAGAAGCCGCGGCCGTCCCCCACCACCGGGCGCTCCCCGCCGTGGGCGATCCGCGCGCCCTCCTTGCGCCCCAGCTCCACGTACGACTCCACGCGGTCCCGGTGCGTCGCCGAGATCACCGGTCCGACCACCGTGCCCCGCTCCGCCGGGTCGCCCACCTTCATGTACGCCAGGTAGCCGCGCAGCTTCTCGACCAGCGGTTCGTACACCGACCGGTGGACGATCACCCGGGTGGGAGCGGTGCAGATCTGGCCGCTGTAGAAGGAGAAGGTGGTGCCGATCCCCGCCACCGCCGCGTCGAGGTCCGCGTCCTCGAAGACGACCGCGGCGCCCTTGCCGCCCAGCTCCATCAGCTGCCGCTTCATGGAGCGCCCGCACACCTCGGCGATGCGCCGGCCGACGTCCGTGGAGCCGGTGAAGGACACCATGTCCACGTACGGGGAGTCCACCGCCGCCTCGCCGACCTCCACCGAGGCGCCCGAGACGACGTTGACCACCCCCGCCGGGACACCCGCCTCGTGCAGCGCCTCGGCCATCTTGAACACCGACAGCGGGTCCTGCGGAGCCGGCTTGACCACCACCGTGTTCCCCATCGCCAGCGCCGGGGCCACCTTGCCCGCCGGGTTCGCCCACGGGTTGTTGTAGGAGGTGATGCAGCTGACCACGCCGACCGGCTGGCGCACCTCCAACGCGCCCAGCACGCTCGCCCTCCCCATCGGCCCGGCCTCGGTGACCTGCGGCGGCAGGCCCTTCTCGACCGGCTCCAGGGCACCCTTGGCGTACCGCCGGAAGCGGGACACCCCGACGCCGACCTGCATCCCGCGGGCGATCCCGGTCGGCGCGCCCGTCTCGGCCCGCGCCAGCGCCGCCCACGGTTCGAACTCCCGCTGCATGACGTCCGCGGCCCGGTCCAGGATCGCCGCGCGCTCCCCGGGGGGCGTACGGGACCACGTACCGAAGGCCTCGGCGGCGGCGCGGGCCGCCTCCTCCACCTGGGCGCGGGACGCCTCGGGGGCCAGGCCCACCACGGATTCGTCGGCCGGGTTGACCACCTCGTAGTGCCCGGCGTCGGGCTCCACCCACTCGCCGCCGATGTAGAGCCGCGTCATCGGGTGCTCACCGTCCTCGTGTCCCGGCCGGAACGGAGCACGGTCCCGGGGACCGCCCCCGTCACCTCGTCGTCGCGGATGGTCTCGACGCCGTTGACGCGTACGGACACGACCCCGATCGCCCGCGCGTCCAGCCGCGGGCTGTCGCCGGGCAGGTCGTGGACCAGGGTCGCGGGTGCCGCGTCGATGCGCTGCGGGTCGAAGAGGACCAGGTCCGCGTGGAAGCCCTCGGCGATCCGGCCGCGCCCGCGCAGCCCGAACAGCCGGGCCGGGTCGTCGGTGAGCATCCGTACGGCCTGCTCCAGCGGCACCAGCTTGCGGCCGCGCAGGCAGTCGCCGAGGAAGCGGGTGGTGTACGGGGCCCCGCACATCCGGTCCAGGTGCGCGCCCGCGTCCGAGCCGCCCAGCAGGACGTCCTCGTGCTGCCAGGTCTCGGCGCGCAGGGCCCACGACGCCGGGTCGTTGTCGGTGGGCATGGGCCACAGGACGGTGCGCAGGTCGTCGTTGGCGCAGATCTCGACGAGGCACTGGAAGGGGTCCTGGCCGCGTTCGGCGGCGATGTCGCGCACGACGCGGCCGGAGAGGCCCTCGTTCTCCTTGCTGTACGTGTCACCGATGACGTAGCGCCCGAAGTCGGCCAGGCGCCGGAAGACGCCCGCCTCCTTGCTGTCGGCGCGGCGCAGCATCGCGGTGCGGACGTCCGGGTCGCGGAGGCGGGCGATCCGTTCGGGGACGGGCAGTGCGAGGACCTCGCCCCAGCCGGGGATGAGGTTGAGGGCGCAGAAGGTGCCGAGGGACATGTTCATGGGGGTGAGGATCGGCATGGTCAGCGCGACGATCCGGCCGCCGGCCTTGCGGGCGCGCTCGCTGGGCACCAGCTGGCGCGGGACGCGTTCGGGGACGGCGGCGTCGATGGTGAGGACGTTCCAGTTGAGGGGCCGGCCGGCGGCGGCGCTCATGTCGACGAAGAGGTCGATCTCCTCGTCGGAGAACTGGTCGAGGCAGCCGGCGACGATGGCTTCGAGCTGGGTGCCCTCGTGTTCGCCGACGGCGCGGGAGAGGGCGAGCAGCTCGGCGGGTCCGGCGTGGCGGGAGGCGACGGGGGCGCCGGCGCCGTCGGAGTGGGTGGAGGACTGGGTGGTGGACAGGCCCCAGGCGCCGGCGTCCATGGCCTCGTGGAGGAGGTCGGTCATCTCCCGCAGCTGCTCGGGGGTGGGCTGTCCGCCGGTCGCCTCCTCGCCCATGACGTGGCGGCGCAGGGCGCAGTGGCCGACCATGAAGCCGGCGTTGACGGCGATGCGGCCCTCCAGGGCGTCGAGGTACTCGCCGAAGGTGGACCAGGTCCAGTCGACGCCTTCTTCGAGGGCCTTGAGGGCCATGCCCTCGACCTTGCTCATCATGCGGCGGGTGTAGTCGGCGTCCTGGGGGCGGGCGGGGTTGAGCGGGGCCAGGGTGAAGCCGCAGTTGCCGCCGGCGACGGTGGTGACGCCGTGGTTCATGGAGGGGGTGGCGTAGGGGTCCCAGAAGAGCTGGGCGTCGTAGTGGGTGTGCGGGTCGATGAACCCGGGGGTGAGGACGAGGCCGGCGGCGTCCTCGCTGGTCACCGCCGCCGCCTCCGTGCCGGGCTCGGCGATGAGGGCGATGCGGCCGTCCTTGATGCCGACGTCCGCGGTGTACGCGGGGGCGCCGGTGCCGTCGACGACGGTCGCTCCGCGGATGAGGTGGTCGAGCATGACGGTCCCCTCCTGGGTGGTTCCTGTCGCCCTGGCCGTTGCCCTGGCCGGGCGTGTTCCGTATCCCCTGCCGGGGTGTCTCGAGCCCTGGGGCGGTGCGGGGCCGTGCCGGGCGTCGCGCCCTGCGGGGCTGTCCCCTACCCGCCCTTCCACCGTTCCCAGGGGCGCTGCTCCTGACCCCGCACGGGCGCTCCGCGCCCGTCGCCACAAACGCCGGCCGTTTCAGCCCCGCCGGCGTTTGAGGCGCGGGTCCGGGCAGAGCCCGGGGAACGGTGGAAGGGCGGGGAGGGGCAGGCTCCGCGCAGCGGCCGACCACCCGCACCCGACCCACCGGCCCCCGCCACCCGCACCGACCCCGCCCTGGGTCCAACGGCCGGAGTCCGGCGCAGCGGCACGAAGCCGGTAAGGCGCCCCGGCGCCGCACCGCGCGAGCGGCGCGTCAGGAAGAGGTGGCGGCGGCCTGGCGGAAGCGGGTCGTGCGGTGGACCGGGTCCGTGTCGATGTGCGGGATCACGTGTTCCCCGATCAGCTTGATCGTGGTCATCGTGTCCTCGTACGACACCCCCGTCGGCAGTCCGAAGGACAGCTGGTCCGCCCCCGCCTGCTCCCACCTCTTGCACTGCGCCCTGACCTCCGACGGGTCGCCGCAGATCAGCAGCTCCTCCGCGATCAGCAGCTCGATGATCTCCGCGTTGTACTCCGGCAGCGTCTCCGGCCACTGCGGGATCGCCTCCGGCCGCGGGAAGGTGTCGTGGTAGCGGAACACCAGCGACTGGAAGCGGTTCATGTTCGCGTTGACCGCGATCTCCACCGCCTTGTCGTGGGTCTCCGCGCAGATCGCGGTCGAGGTGACCATCACGTTGTCGTTGACGAAGGCCCCGATCGCCTTCGCCTCCCGGATCGCCGTCTTGTACTGCTCCAGCACCCACTCCATGTCGGAGACCTTCTGGACGCTGAAGCCCAGCACCCCCAGGCCCTTCTTCGCCGCCATCGCGTACGAGGCGGGCGAGCCGGCCGCGTACCACATGGCGGGGTGGGCCTTGCCGTACGGCTTGGGGAAGATCTTCCGGGGCGGCAGCGACCAGTGCTTGCCCTGGAACCCCTCGTACTCCTCCTGGAGGAACATCTTGGGGAATTCCGCGATGGTCTCCTCCCAGATCTCCTTGGTGTGGTTCATGTCCGTGATGCCCGGCAGGAAGCCGAGGATCTCGTGGCTGCCGGCGCCGCGCCCGGTGCCGAACTCGAAGCGGCCCTGGGAGAGGTGGTCGAGCATGGTGACCTTCTCGGCCACCTTCACCGGGTGGTTGACCGGGGCGAGCGGGTTGAAGATGCCGGAGCCGAGGTGGATGCGCTCGGTGGCGGCGGCGAGATAGCCGAGGAAGACCTCGTTGGCGGAGAGGTGGGAGTACTCCTCGAGGAAGTGGTGTTCCGAGGCCCAGGCGTACTTGAAGCCGGACTGGTCGGCCTGGATGACGTACTGGGTCTCCTCGAGCAGCGCCTTGTGCTCCGCCTCGGGGTCGACCTTGGACCGCGCCTCAGGCACGTATCCCTGCACGAAGAGCCCGAATTCCAAGGGGTTCACCGTCCTTAGGTTTCTGACGTTCCGTCAGATTTGATGGGTCCGACTGTTCCACCGCCGGGGCGGGACCGTCAAGAGAGCCGGAAGGCCTTGTCTGACGTACCGTCAGACACTCGGCGGGTCAGAGCACGCTCACCCCCGCCATCCAGCCGCCGTCCACCACGAACGGCTGCCCGGTGATGTAGGAGGAGTCCTCTCCGGTCAGGAAGAGGGCCAGCTTCGCGACCTCCTCCGGCCGCCCCACCCGCCCCAGCGGGACCACCCGCTTGTACAGCTCGGCCATCGCGTCCCGGGCCTCGTCCGTCATCCCCGCCGGGTCGAGCAGCCCGGGGTTGGCCATGGGGGTGTCCACCGCGCCCGGGCACATGGCGTTGACCCGGATGTTCTTCGCCGCCAGCTCCAGCGCCGCCACCCGGGTCAGCCCGAGGATCGCCGCCTTGGTCGCCGCGTACGCCCCCACGTACGCCATGCCCGTCAGCCCGGTGTAGGAGGAGGTGTTGACGATGGTCCCGCCGCCGGCCGCCTCGATCTCGGGGGCGGCCGCCCTGATGCCGAGGAAGGCGCCGATCTGGTTGACCTCGACCACCTGGCGGAACTCCTCCAGAGGGGTCGAGGCCAGCTCGTTGAAGCGCAGGATGCCCGCGTTGTTCACCAGCCCGTCCACCCGGCCGAAGGCCTCCTTCGCCGCCGCCATCGCGGCCGCCCAGTCCTCCTCCCGGCTCACGTCCAGCCGTACGTAGCGCACCCGGTCCGCGCCGGTCTCCTCGGCGATCTCCTTGGCGACGGCGGCGCCCTGCTCGTCCAGTACGTCGCCCAGCAGCACCTTCGCGCCCTCGGCGGCGAAGAGGCGGGCCTCCTGCTCGCCCTGGCCGCGCGCCGCGCCCGTGATGACGACGACGCGCCCGTCCAGCTTGCCCATGGGGTACCCCTAGTCGTTGAGGAGCGGGGCCACCTCGGCCCCGAAAGCGGTGATCTGGTCCACGAGTTCGCCGCGGTCGCGGCTGCGGAAGCGGACCTGGATCTGGTCCGCGCCCAGCGCCCGGTACTCCCGGAGCGACTCGGCGAGCACCTCCGCCTTGCCGGTCAGGGTCCGCCGGCCGGTGTCCCAGCCGGGCTCGCCCACGTAGAGCGCCTCGGTGATCGCTCCCACCTCGAAGGGGCCGGTGACGCCCGCCGCCTCCCGCAGCCCGCGGATGCGGGCGACCTGCTCCGGGATCCGCTCGCGCGGGTCTCCCTGCGGGAGCCAGCCGTCCCCGCGCACGGCGGCCCGGCGGACGGCGGCGGGCGAGGAGCCGCCGACCCAGACGGGGATCCGCGCCTGCGCGGGACGGGGCAGCTGCCCGAGGTCCCGGAAGGCGAACCGCTCCCCCTCGAACCATGGGTACTCCTCGGGCCCGAGCGCCGCGCGCAGGGCGTCCAGGCTCTCGTCGAGGACGGCCCCGCGGCGCTCGAAGTCGACGCCGAGCACGTCGAACTCCTCCCGGACGTGCCCGGCCCCGACCCCGAGGACCAGCCGGCCCCCGGAGAGGTGGTCGAGGGTCGCGTACTGCTTGGCGGTGAGCAGGGGGTGGCGCAGGCCGACGATCGCGACGTGGCTCAGCAGCCGTACCCGCTCGGTGATCCCGGCGAGGAAGGCCAGGGTGGCCACCGGGTCGTACCAGACGGTGCCCATGGGTCCGGCGAGCCGGCGCGGGATGGCCACGTGGTCGCAGGTGGCCAGGTAGCCGAAGCCGGCCCGGTCGGCGGCGCGGGCCACCTCGGCGAGGTCGGCCGCGCCGGCCCCGGCCTCCCAGGGCTCGGCGTAGAGGGTGCTCTGCGACTGGACGGGGAGCTGCATCCCGTACGCCAGCCGGCCTTGCGGAAACACGCGTGCCATGCCGGGCCCGCCTCGCCTTCGTATGCCGATTCGTCGTGCGGTGCCGGGCCATCGTCGTAGCTGACGGACCGTCAGGCAAGGGGTCGGCGGGACGCACCAGGTCGGACGGCGGCGACACGAACTAGGGTGCGGGGCGTGGAACTGACACTCACCCTCGTGAGCGGGCTCGCCTGGACCCTCGTGTACGTCGAAGCCGCCCGGATCGGGCTGCGGGACCGGACGTACGCGATGCCCGTCGCCGCGCTCGGGCTGAACCTCGCCTGGGAGGCCACCTACGCCGTCAACGACTTCCGCACCGGGGTGTCCCCGCAGGGGGTCGTCAACGTGGTGTGGGCCGTCGCGGACCTGGTGATCCTGTACACCTACCTGCGCCACGGGCGCGCCGAGCTGCCCGGCTTCGTCACGCGGCCGCTGTTCGCCGCCTGGAGCGCCCTCGTCCTGGGCGCCGGCTTCGCCGTGCAGTGGCTGTTCCTCGCGCACTTCGGGGCGCACGACGCCAGCCGCTACTCGGCGTTCCTCCAGAACCTGCTGATGTCGGGCCTGTTCATCGCCCTCTACGCCGCCCGGCGCGGCCCGCGCGGGCAGTCGCTGCTCATCGCGGTCGCCAAGTGGCTCGGGACCCTCGCGCCGACCGTGCTCTTCGGGGTGCTGGAGGGATCCGGCTTCGTCCTCGGGCTGGGCGTGCTGTGCTGCGTCTTCGACCTCGCCTACATCGGGCTGCTGGCCCTCGGGCCCGCCACCGGCGGGCCCGGTACGGTCGGGCCCGATACGACCGGGTCCGGTACGACCCGGCCCGGTACGGTCAAAAGCCCGCCGGCCCCATCGCGATGACCGGCTTCGCCGCCGGGTCCAGGGTCCGCAGCAGCTGCTCCATCGCCTCCTTCGGGAGGCCGACGCAGCCCTGGGAGGGGCCGTCGTGGTCCACGTGGAGCCAGATGTTGCCGCCCTTGTCCTCGCCCTCCGGCATGGCCGGATCCAGCGGGGACACCCCCGTGCGGCGGTTGTAGTCGATCGCCACGACGTAGTCGAAGGAGCCGTCCAGGGACTCGCCGTTGACGCCCAGGCCCGACGGGACGAACGCCCGGTCCTGGTCGTAGGGGAGCTTCGTACCGGGCGGGGCCGGGAGCAGTCCGCCCGCGTCGGTCAGGGAGAACACGCCCTGCGGGGAGGTCAGGTCCCCGTACTCGCGCTCCGTGGACCAGCCCTTGGCGCCGTTGCGGGCCGGCCAGTGCCCGGCCGGGGACCAGTCGGCGCCCGCGCCGGTCCGGGTGAAGAAGGTGACGGTGGAGTCCGAGGAGTCCGGGGCCTTGCCGGTGACCAGGACGAGCTGGCGGGCGCTCCCCGGGATCCGGGCGCGGGTCGCGGCGCTGAGGGTGTCCGGCAGCCCGTGCAGGGCGTCGGCCCGGGACGTGCCGCGCGCGGCGTGCCCGGGGCTCCCCTGCGCCTGGGGCCGCACCTGCCGCGCAGCCGCGGCCGGGCTTGGGGTCCGGTCCTGGGCCTGGCCCCGGGGGCGGGCGTCGGAGCGGGCCGCCGGGACGTGCGCGCCGGGTTGCTCGTGCAGGGCGTGCAGCCAGGCGGCGGCGAAGGTCAGCAGGCCGAGGACGGCCACGGCGATCAGGGCCCTCGGCGGTCGGCCGGCCGAAGCGGAACGCCGACGGCCGGCAGCGCGGGGGCCCGTACGGGGCTGCGTACGGCCACCGGTCCGGAAGCGGGAGCGGGCTCGGGCGTGCTTGCTCATCCCCCTGAAGGTACATCAGCTGATCATCGTTCCGGGTGAAGCGCGGTCTCTCGCCGACCCTGCGGCGCGGGAAAGCGGACCCGGACGGTCAGCCCGCCGTCGGGCTCCGGATTGGCCTCGGCGAGGAGGCGCGCGCCGTGCGCCCGCGCGATCGAGGCGACGATCGACAGCCCCAGGCCGGCGCCCTCACCTGCGGTGTGACGGCGTTCCGCGCGGCGGCGGAAGGGCTCCAGCAGGCGCGGCACGTCACCGGGATCGATCAGCGGGCCGGTGTTGGACACCGTCAGCACCCCCTCGGCGGAGGTCGCCACGCGCACCCGGCCGCCCGGGCGGTTGTGGCGCACGGCGTTGGCGAGGAGGTTGCGCACCAGGTGCCCGAGCAGTGCGGCGTCGCCGCTCACCGTCACCGGCACGAGGTCCCGTACGACGGTCAGCGCGGGAGCGGGCTCCGCACCCGGAAGCGGAACCGGCGGGGAGGCGGGGGCCGGGGCGGCGGCGGAGGCCGGGGCGGCGGCAGAGACCGGGGCGGCGGCAGAGACCGGGGCCGGGGCCGAGGCCGGGGGCGGGGGCGGGAGGGCCGTGGAGAGTTCCGCCGCCGTCAGGGACGCCAGGTCCACCGGGGACGCCGACTCCAGCCCCTCCTCCGACACCGCGAGCAGCAGCAGCGACTCCACGAGGTGCTCACTGGAGTCGGCCACCGCGATGAGCCGTTCCCGGATCCGCGCCACCTTCGCCGGCCCCGGATCCCCCGCCAGCCCGATCTCGGCGGCGGCCCGCTGCACGGCGAGCGGGGTGCGCAGCTCGTGCGCGGCGTTGGCGGCGAACCGGCGCTGCGCCCCGACCAGGTCCTGGATCCGGTCGAGCATCCCGTCGAAGGTGTCCGCCAGCCGCTTGAGCTCGCCCGGCGGGGCCTGGAGCCCGATCCGCTCGTGCAGGTTCGCCCCCGACAGGCGGCGAGCCGTCTCGGTGATCACCGCGACGGGGCGCAGGACGCGGCCCGCCATCCACCAGGCGAGCCAGACCGACAGGACGGCGAAGAGGGCGAGGGCGACGAGGGAGACGAGGGTCAGCTCCTGGAGGGCGGCCCGGGCCGCGGCGTCGGAGAGGTTCTGGGTGACCCGCCACTGCTCGATCTGCTCCTGGGTCGGTGCGGTGCCGGGCGGTAGTTTGTGCGCGGGTTCGAAGGTGCGGTCGGCGGGGACGGGCGTGGCGCCGTCCGACGGGACGGGCAGGCCCGGCATGACGGTGGTGACGGCGCCGTTGATGCGGGAGTAGAGGCCGGTGCGCAGCAGGACGTTGACCAGCGCGACCAGGCCGCCGCCCGCGAGGAGCAGCAGCGCGCCGTACAGCGCGGTGAGACGGGTGCGCTCGGAACGGAGCACCGCTCTCATCGCGGAACACCGCTCTGGAGAGGGGCGCCCGGGGCGTCCGTGATGCGGTAGCCCGCTCCCGGCACCGTCTCGATCAGCTGCGGCTCGCCCAGTTTGGCGCGCAGCTTGCTGAGCGTGACCCGCACGGCGCTGGTCCGGTAGCCGGCCTCCTCCTCCCACACCCGCTCGATCAGGTCGTCACTGCTCAGCACCGCCCCCTCCGCCCGCAGCAGCGCCTCCAGCACCGCGAACTCCTTGCGCGAGAGCGCCAGGCGGTGCCCGTCGCGGGAGGCGGAGCGGCGCGCGGTGTCCAGGGCGATCCCGGCCCGCTCCAGGACCGGCGGCAGCGCCGGGTGGGCGCGCCGGCCGAGCGCCAGGACACGCGCGAGGAGCTCGTCGTACGCGAAGGGCTTGGTGAGGTAGTCGTCGGCGCCCAGACCCAGGCCCTCCACCCGGTCCCGTACGGTCCCGGAGGCGGTCAGCATCAGCACCCGGGTCAGCAGCCGCTCCCGCACCACCTGCCGGCACACCTCGTCGCCGTGCAGGCCCGGGAGGTCCCGGTCGAGGACGAGGACGTCGTACTCGCCCAGGCGCAGCCGGCGCAGCGCCTCCAGCCCGTCGCCGGCCTCGTCCACGGCGAGCGCGTCGCCGCGGAGCCCCTCGGCGATCATCTCCCGCAGGAACTCCTCGTCCTCCACCACCAGAACTCGCATGCCGTCCTCTCTACAGGAGGCGCACGTTTCGCCGTTGTAAGCGGCCTGCGGAAGAGAAGCGAAACACCGCCTCCGCGCACGCTTCGCCCCATGAAGCGATCCCTGACCATGACCACGGCCGCGGCCCTCACGGGCCTGGCCCTCTTCGTCACCGCCTGCACGAACGACGGCTCCGCCGGCGGGGGCAGCGGCAGCAGCGGCGCCGGTGCCGGCGGCGCCGGTGCCGACGCCGACAACGCCGTGAAGACGCGGCAGTGCCTGCGCGAGCACGGGATAGACGCCCCCGATCCGAAGCCGGGCCAGAACCCGAACGCGATGACGGTCGGCGGCGGTGCGGACCCGCAGAAGATGGAGGAGGCCATGAAGGCCTGCGGCATGCGCACCGGCTCCGGGGAGGGCCCCACGCAGGAGCAGAAGGACAAGGAGCTGCGCTGGGTCCGCTGCATGCGCGAGAACGGCGTGGACCTGAAGGACCCCGAGTACAGCGGCGGCATGAAGAGCGGCATCGAGGTCCCCAAGGGGCAGGAGAAGGCCTTCGAGGAGGCCCAGAAGAAGTGCGAAGCGGCCTGATGGCGGCCCGGCGGCGGCGCGCGGCGTGGCTGGTGGGCTCGCTGGCGGCCGTCCTGGCCGTGTCGGGCGGGGGCTACGCCGTCCTGGCCCCGCCCGCGCGGGACGGCGAGCGGCGGCATGGCGCCGATGCCCTGCCGGCGGCGACGGCCCCGGTGCAGCGCGGCGACCTCAGCTCGGGCCTCCAGGTGGACGGCACCCTCGGCTACGCGCAGGAGCGCCGGCTGGGCGCGCCCGGGGCGGGGGTCCTCACCTGGATCGCCGCCGAGGGTTCGGCCGTCGAGCGGGACGGGCGGCTCTTCGAGGTCAACGGGAAGGCGGTCCGGCTGCTGTACGGGGCCACGCCCATGTACCGGCCGCTGAAGAGCGGGGACAAGGGCGAGGACGTCCGGCAGCTGAAGCGGAACCTGATCGCCCTGGGGTACGGGACGGGGCTGGACGCGCAGGACGCCACCTTCACGGCGGGTACGGCGGCGGCGGTCAAGCGCTGGCAGAAGGCGCACAGGGCGCCGGAGACGGGCGAGGTCGCCCGGGAGGACGTCGCCTTCGCCCCGGGGCCGCAGCGGGTGAAGCGGTCCGACGCGGCGCTCGGCGACGAGCCCGGGCCGGGCAAGCCGGTGCTGACGGTGACCGGCACCGAGCGGATCGTCCGCTTCCAGCTGGACGCGGCGAAGGCGGGCGCGGTGAAGGCGGGGGACGGGGTGACGGTACGGCTGCCGGGCGGCGGCAGCGCGACGGGGAAGGTGGATGCGGTGGGCGGCACGGCGGGGACGGACGGCCCGGGCGGCCCGGACGGATCGGGTGCGGGAGCCGGCGGGGGCGGCGGGGGTGGCGGGGACAAGAAGGCCAAGGTCGACGTGAGCGTCGTCTTCGACCACCCCGGCGAGGTCAAGGGCCCCGAGCAGTCCCCGGTGTCGGTGGAGCTGACCGGAGAGACCCGCACCGGCGTGCTCTCCGTACCGGTCGGCGCGCTGCTCGCGCTGCCCGGCGGCGGCTTCGGCGTGCAGGTCGTCGAGAGCGGCCGGGCCCGCGAGGTGCCGGTGGAGCTGGGCATGTTCGGCAAGGGCCGCGTCGAGGTCAGCGGCGGCGGCCTCGCGGAGGGCATGCGGGTGGGGGTGCCGAAGCTGTGAGGGAGCACGCACGGCCGGTCGTCGAGCTGGCCGGGGTCACCAAGGAGTACCCGGGCGGGGTCGTGGCCCTGCGCGGGGTCGGCATGACCGTCCTGAGCGGGGAACTCCTCGCCATCGTCGGCCCCTCGGGGTCCGGCAAGTCGACGCTGCTGCACGTCGTCGGCACCCTGGACCGGCCGAGCGCGGGCACCGTGCGGATCGCCGGCCACGACGTCGCCGCACTGTCGGACCGCTCGCTGTCGGCGCTGCGCTCGCGCCACATCGGCTTCGTCTTCCAGTCCTTCCACCTGGTGCCGGGGCTCAGCGCCCGGGCGAACGTCGCCGAGGGACTGCTGTACTCCGGGCTCTCGCGCGCCGAGCGCGGCCGCCGGGCGGCGCGGGCGCTGGAGCGGGTCGGACTCGGCGACCGGATGGAGCACCGGCCCCACGAGCTGTCGGGCGGGCAGAAACAGCGGGTGGCCATCGCCCGCGCGGTGGCGGGCGAACCGGACCTGCTGCTGGCCGACGAGCCGACGGGGGCGCTGGACACGGCGTCCGGGCGGTCGGTGATGGAGCTGCTGCACGAGCTGAACGAGGACGGGGCCACCATCGCCGTGATCACCCACGACCACGAGATCGCGTCGAGCCTGCCCCGGAAGGTGCGCATCCGCGATGGGGAGATCGTGGCGGACGTCCGCGGTGCGGATGCGGCGGGGGCGCTGTGACGGGCGGCCGTACGAGGACCCGTACGCGGCTCAGGCCGCCCAGGCTCACGCCGCGCGACGTCCTGCACGCCGGGTCGGCGGGGCTGCGCTCGCGCCCCGTTCGGGTGTTCCTGTCGGCGCTCGGGATCGCGATCGGCATCGCGACGATGATCGCGGTGGTCGGCATCTCCTCCTCCAGCCAGGCCAAGCTCCTGCGGGAACTCGACGCCCTGGGCACGAACATGCTCGTGGCCACCCCGGGGGCCGCCATGTTCTCGGGGCAGGACACGAAGCTGCCCCCGGAGGCCCCGGGCATGATCTCCCGCATCGAGGGGGTGCGGTCGGTCGGCACCACGGGTGACGTCGGGGAGTCCGTTCGCCGGTCGGAGAACATCCCGAAGGAGGAGACCGGCGGCATCGTGCTGAAGGCCGTCAAGGACGACCTGCCGGGCACCCTGCGGGCCTCCGTCGCCCGGGGCGGCTGGCTGAACGGGGCCACCGGCCGCTACCCGTCGGTGGTGCTCGGACACGTCGCGGCGAGGCGGCTGGGCATCACGGAGCCGGGGCAGCAGGTGTTCGTCGCCGGACGCCACTTCACGGTCGTCGGCATCCTGGACCCGGTCCCGCTGGCTCCGGAGATCGAACGCGCGGCTCTGGTCGGCTGGGAGGCGGCCGAGCGGCTGCTGGGCTTCGACGGCCACCCGACGGCGGTCTACGAGCGCTCGGCGGACGACCGGGTCGCCGCCGTCCGGGCCCTCATCCCCCGGACGGCCAACCCCCGTACGCCGAGCGCGGTTTCGGTGACGGACCCTTCGGCGGCGCTCCAGGCGAAGGCGGCCACGGAGGGCGCGTTCAGCACCCTGCTGCTCGGCCTGGGCGGGATCGCCCTCCTGGTGGGCGGGGTCGGCGTCGCCAACATCATGATCATCTCGGTGCTGGAGCGCCGCCACGAGATCGGCCTGCGCCGCTCGCTCGGCGCCACGAAGGGGCAGATCCGGATCCAGTTCGTCACCGAGTCCCTGCTCCTGTCGGGCCTCGGGGGGCTGGCGGGCATCGCCCTGGGCGGGGCCGCCACGGGGGTCTACGCCCGGGCCGGCGGCCTCCCCTGGGTGGTCCCGCCCTGGGCGGTCTCGGGCGGCTTCGCGGCCACCCTGGCCATCGGCACCCTGGCCGCCGCGCTGGAGAAGCTGGCGCCGGAGATCCCGGCCGGCTCGACCTGCGTCCTGATCCTGCCGGACGGCGGGGACCGCTACCTGGAC
>NZ_JBEZKZ010000022.1:0-93044 GCF_040651895.1 Streptomyces sp. NPDC048352 | reverse complement strand
CCGCACACGAGGTGTGCGGGGCACGGGATTCGGAAGGGGCCGGACGGCCGGCGGTCAGCGGGTGCCGACCGCCGCCCGGACCGCTCTGCGGGCCATTCCCGCGTCGTCGTGCAGGCGGCGCAGCAGCAGGCGCTGCTCCTCGCCCGAGGAAAGGGCCCCCGCCGGCAGCGGCTGGGCCGGTGCGGCCGCCAGCATGGAGCGCTGCACCGCCGTCTCGGACATCCGGATCTCCCGGGTCAGTACCAGCATCAGGTTGACCAGGAAGGCGTCCCGCGCCGCCGGGCCGGCCGACTGCGCCAGCCGGCTGATCTGGCTGCGCGCCGCCGGGGCGTCGCCGAGCACGGTCCACAGCGTCGCCAGGTCGTACCCGGGCAGGTACCAGCCGGCGTGCTCCCAGTCGAGGAGCACCGGCCCGGCCGGGGACAGCAGCAGGTTCGACAGCAGCGCGTCACCGTGGTTGAACTGCCAGGGGAGCGTCGCCGGCCGCAGCCCGCGCAGCAGCTTCTGCAGGTCGCCGAAGTCCCGGTCCGTCAGCAGGCCCAGCTCGTGGTCGCGGGAGATCCGCCGCGCGTAGTCCACCGGGTGGCCGAACAGATCGGCCGGCGGCCGCCACTGGTTCACCCGGCACACCGCACCCAGCGCGGCCCGTACGTCGGCCCGCGGCGGCGCCTCCACCGGATGCCGCTGGAGCGCGGCGACCCGGCCCGCCATCCGCTCCACCACCAGGACGCAGTTCTCCGGGTCCGCGGCGATCAGCCGGGGCACGCGGACCGGCGGGCGGTGCCGGACGAAGGTCCGGTACGCCGCTATTTCGTGCCGGTACCGCTCGCGCCACTCGGGCGAGTGGTCCAGTAAAACCTTCGCGACCGCGGTCATCCGTCCCGTCGTCCCCACCAGGAGCACCGACCGGCCGCTGCGCCGCAGCACCTGCACCGGCGCGAACTCCGGACAGATCCGCTGCACCGACGCGAGCGCGGTGCGCAGCTGCGCCCCCTGCGGTCCGGACAGGTCGATTCTTCCGCTGAGCGGCTGCGGTCCGGTCCCCGGCATCCGGCGCGCCCGTACGGCGCCCTGCGCCGGTACCGGCTGGCGGCCGGGTTCGAGGTAGGAGCCGCCCCCCGCCGGGAGGGTGCGGTGCTGGCGGACCGGGGCGGACACGGAGGACGTTGCTGCGTACATGGCGTTTACGGTTCCCTTCGTGCGCCGACGAGTGCGTACGCCGCCCCGCCGGATCCCGTACTTCACCCTGGGGAGTTCCGCCGGTGAACCGGGTCGGGGAGGCGCATTCCTACCTGACACCCGGCGGTCCCTGGCGAACCACGGGGCGTGCCCTGGCGAACCCTGGCGAATAGTCCACGGGGATCTGACAGGGGGTTACTGTCAACTCAGCCGAGAACCTGGGGGCTTGACGTGAGCAAGGGTCCAAACACCCGTCTGAACGACCTGTTCGGCCTGGCCGGCTGGTCGAAGGGCGAACTCGCGAGGATGGTCAACCGGCAGGCGGCCGCGATGGGCCACCACCAGCTGGCCACCGACACCTCGCGGGTGCGGCGCTGGATCGACATGGGGGAGACCCCGCGCGAACCGGTGCCCACGGTACTGGCAGCACTGTTCACCGAGCGGCTCGGTCGTGTCGTGACCATCGAGGACCTCGGGTTCGTACGGCAGCGGCGCACCACCAGACGGCAGCCGGACGGGGTGCAGGAGAACCCCGACGGAGTGCCATGGGCGCCCGAACGCACAGCCGCGGTCCTCACCGAATTCACGGGAATGGACCTCATGCTCAACCGTCGCGGCCTGATGGGCGCGGGAGCCGCGCTCACCGCCGGCTCAGCCCTCAGCAACGCCATGTACGACTGGCTGCACACCGAGCCCGCCGGCGCCAAGAACGCGCGTGGTTTCGCCGACCCCCACCAGGCCGACCCAGCGGGCTACGACCGCTACGAGGCCGCACCGATCGGCTCCCAGGAGATCGAGGCCCTGGAGCGCTCCGTCGAGGTCTTCCGGGCCTGGGACGCCTCCCGGGGCGGAGGGCTCCAGCGCAAGGCCGTCGTCGGCCAGCTGAACGAGGTGGGCGGAATGCTGGCCTACCACCACCCCGACCACCTCCAGCGCAGGCTGTGGGGGGTGGCGGCCAACCTGGCGGTCCTGGCGGGCTGGATGTCGCACGACGTGGGCCTCGAACCCACCGCGCAGAAGTACTTCGTCATCGCCGCGCACGCGGCCCGGGAGGGAGGCGACCGGCCGCGCGCCGGCGAGGCCCTCTCCCGCGCCGCCCGCCAGATGGTCCACCTCGGCAAGCCGAACGAGGCCCTGGACCTGATGAAGCTGGCGCAGTCCGGCTCGGGGGAGCAGACCCTGCCGCGCACCCGCGCCATGCTGCACACCATCGAGGCGTGGGCCCAGGCCGCCATGGGCAAGGGCCAGGCCATGCGCCGCACCCTGGGCGAGGCCGAGGAGCTGTTCGTCTCCGACAAGGGCGACGTACCCCCGCCCTCGTGGATGCAGCACTTCGACGAGGCCGACCTGCACGGGATGCAGGCCCTGGCGTACCGCACGCTCGCCGACCACGACGCCTCGGCGGCGCCCGTCGCGGCACGCCACGCGCGGGAGGCGCTGCGGCTGCGCGGCGACGGCTACCAGCGCTCGCAGATCTTCGACTACATCTCCATGGCCTCCGCCTGCTTCATCGCGGACGACCCGGAACAGGCGGACCGCTACGCCCGCCTCGCCTTGGTCTCGATGAACGAGACCTCCTCGCACCGCACCTGGGACCGGCTGCGCGAGATGTACCGGCTCACCGGCCAGTACGCCGGGTACGGGCGCATCGAGGACCTGCGCGAGGAGATCAAGCTGGCGCTCCCGGACAGCCCCGCGCCCCGCGTCGCCCGCGGTGCGGAGGTCTGAGGCGGAGGTGTGGCCGCGGAGACGGGCAGGGCGGGCGGGACGCGGAGAGGACGGGCGGACGGCCACGGAAGAGGGCCGCGCCTCACCGGCGCGGCCCCCGACGTTCCTCCAGCAGTCGCCCGACCCGCCGCCGTCAGCCGCCGATCCGGGCCACCAGCACGCAGGCGTCGTCCTCGCGCTCGCTCTCGCCGAACTCCTCCGCCACCATCCGTACGCAGTCCCGCGCCGACCGGGCCTGCGAGAACCGCGGCGCGAGCGCCAGCAGCCGCTCGGTCCCGTCCGTCCGGCTGAACTCGATGCTGCGCGGGGTCAGCCCGTCCGTGTGCAGGACGAGCACGTCGCCCCGTTCGAGCCGCTCCTCGGCCTGCCCGTACACGGCCCCCGAGGTGGCTCCCAGCAGCACCCCCTCCGGGGAGTGCAGGGCCCGGCCCTGGCCGCGGCGGAAGAGCAGGGGAGCGGGGTGGCCGGCCTGGGCCCAGGAGAGCACCCGGCGCGCGGGGTCGTAGCGGCAGCAGACGGCCGAGCCGAGGGCGGGCTGTACGGAGGTCTCCAGCAGCTGGTTGAGCCAGCCCATCAGGGGGCCCGGCTCGATCCCGGCCATGGCCATCCCGCGCAGGGCGCCGAGCATCATCGCCATCCCGGAGGTGGCGGTCACCCCGTGGCCGGTCAGGTCACCGACCGTCAGCAGGGAGCGCCCGTCCGGCAGTTCGAGCGCGTCGTACCAGTCGCCACCGATCAGCGCGCTGGTCGCTGAGGGGAGGTAGTGCGCCGCCACGTCCATCGTGCCGGCGTTCTCGTGCGGGAACCGCAGGGAGCCGCGCCACGGGGGGAGCACGGCTTCCTGCAGCTCGACCGCCAGCCGGTGCTCGGTCTGCGCGATCTGCCGCTGGCGCTGGAGCGAGTCCCGTGACTCGCGCACCGCCCGCTGGCTCCGGCGCAGCTCGCTGACGTCGCGCAGCACGGCCCACATGGAGGCCGTGCAGCCGTCGGAGTCGAGCACCGGCTCGCCCCTCATGTGGAGCGTCCGGACCCGTCCGTCGGCGCGGACGATGCGGAACTCGCCGTCTATCGGCTTGCCGTCGACCAGGCAGTCCGTGACCATCGCGGTCAGCAGGGGCTGGTCCTCGGAGAACAGCGTGGAGCCCAGCTCGTCCAGGGGCAGCGCGCCCGCCTCGGGGGGACGGCCGAAGATCTGGAAGAGCTCCTCGGACCAGGTCACCTCGTCCGTCAGCAGGTTCCACTCGGCACTGCCGACGCGGGTCTGGCGGTCCTCCTGGGCGGCCTCCGGGGGGGCCGGGGGGAGTTCGACGGGCTCGGGAGCGGGCGGCAGGCCCTCCTTGAGCTGGCCGAGGTGCTGGCCGAGGTCGTCGAGGTGGTGCACCGCGAGGTCGCAGAGAGCGCGCTGCCAGCGGCCGTGCGCGTCGTCGTCGTCCACGACGGTGTCGCGGCGTACGGCGTCCACCTCGCCGCGCAGCCGGCGGGTCTGCGAGATCAGTGCGTCCACCGATCCCGGCTCGGGCGGCTGCGCGGGACGGTCCGCGTACAGGTGGGACGGCATGATGACTCCGATACAGGCGCGGCGATACAGACGCGGCTCGGTCGGGTCCCGGGGGGCGACCGGTGACGGCTGTGGACCGACTCCGACTGTGGCACAGCCGGAGACTGCCTGTAAGGCGTTTGGCAACATCCGTAACGGCCTTGCTCCGGGCATATGCCGAAGGCCTCCCGGTCACCTCCGGTCCGTACGAACATTTCCGGTCAGCCGTGCATGCCGTTCCGCCCGTTGGCGGCTGCGCTCACGCCGTGTCCGCGCTGTCCGTCACACCATGAGCGGCACCGGGTGGATCTCGTCGGCGGGGTGTCCCGCGCGTTCGTGGATCCGGCGGATCGCGTCGGCCGAGGGCGCCTCGGACAGGCAGTACACCTCGCCGGAGGCGGGGTCGGCCCAGGCGCGCTCGAACTGCACCTTCTCGTCCGCCTGGATGGCCAGGTCCGCCCGGTGGGCGGCCATCAGCTCGTCCGCGGTGATGCCCTTCATCCCGTGGTGGACATCCATGAACTTGGCCACCGCGAACACCTCCTCACGTGTTGCGACGTACAGGTCTGCTTCCATCGTGCGCCCGCGGCCGGAAAAGGGCCCTCCGGCGGACGGCGGTCGATCGTACGGGCGAGGTGTACGAGCCGCCCGCGCCACTCCTCGCGCCCGGCCCGGCGGTCACCGCCCCGTCAGGGGGACCACCCGAACGAAGGACCCCGTTCCGGCGGCACGCTTCCCACGGCACCCTGTGATCGCTACCCTACGTGTCGGTAATGAGCCGGGGGCGGTCCGTTCGTCGGGCCCGGGGCGGGGGACGACGACCGGATGACCGAACAGAGCAGCGCGCCGGCGGGGCGGAGCCGGCGCTCCTTCCTGACCCACCTGGTCGCGGCGCCCACCCTGGCCCTGGTCACCCGGACCGGCGCCGACCTGCTCGCCCCCCAGACCGCCCACGCCGTGGTCCCGACCCTGCCGGCCCTCGCCGACCTCGTCGACCTCGGGGACCTCTTCATCCTGGCCGGCGCCCCCACCTCGGCGCTGCTGGCGCTCGCCGTGGAGGCGGACGGCACCATCCGCTTCCGGCTGCCGCGCGAGGAGGTCGGCCAGGGCCTGACCACCGCCGTGGCCATGCTGGTCGCGGAGGAACTGGACGCGCCGCTGGACGCGGTCCGGGTGGAACTGGACGACGCCCGGCCCGAGTTGCTCTTCAACCAGCTCACCGGCTCCTCCAACTCGATCCGCTCGCTGTACGGGCCGGTCCGCCAGTGCGCCGCCACCGCCCGGGCCCGGCTGGTCGCGGCCGCCGCCGCCCGCTGGAGCCTGTCCGCCGCGACACTGACCACCGCGAACGGCTCCGTACGGGCCCCCGACGGCCGCTCCGCGAGCTACGGCAGCCTCTCCGCCGCGGCCGCCTCGCCCGGCCTCGTCGTCCTCGGCGCCTCCCCGAAGCCGGCGGCGGAGCACGCCCTCGTCGGCACCCCGACCCGGCGGATCGACGCCCGCGCCATGGTCACCGGCGCCCAGAAGTACACCCTCGACCTCGACGTCCCCGGTGCCAAGCCGTGCGTGGTGCGCCGCCCGCCCTCCGTCGGCGGCACCGTCCGCGCCGTCGGCAACCTGGCGGCCGTGCGGGCCATGCCCGGCGTCCTGGACGTGGTGACCGTCGCGACCGGGGTCGCCGTCGTCGCCGAGACGTTCGGCCAGGCCCTGGACGCCAAGGCCGCCCTCCGGGTCGACTGGGGCCCCGGCCCGGCCGACCGGCTCTCGGACGCGCAGATCCGTACGAAGCTGCGGGCCGCCACCCCGCCGCCGCTGGTGCCGCCGCTGCTCACCCCGTACGTGGACGCCGAGTTCGACTTCGCCTTCGTCAGCCACGCCCCGATGGAGACCAACTCGGCCGTCGCCGACGTACGCGACGACCGCGCCGAGATCTGGTCCGGGCTCAAGTCCCCCATCGTCGCGCGGGAGACCATCGCCGCGGAGCTCGGGCTGCCGCTGGACCGGGTGACGGTCCACGTGGTGCAGGCCGGCGGCTCCTTCGGCCGGCGGCTGTTCTTCGACGCCGCCCTGGAGGCCGCCCGGATCTCCAAGGCCTGCCGCCGCCCCGTGCGGCTGATGTGGACGCGCGTGGACGACACCCGGCACGGCCGGATGCGCCCCGCCACCCACCACCGCATCCGGGCCACCCACCTGCTCGGCGAGGTGCTCAGCTTCCAGCACCGCGTGGCCGCCGCCGAGACCGACTTCCGGCACGGACTCGGCGAGATCATCACCGCCACCGCCGCGAGCCTGCCCTCCGGCATCGGCAACGCCACCCTCGCCCAGACCCTGTTCCTGACCACCGTCAAGTCCCCGTACCACTTCGGGCTGACCACCCAGGCCCTGACCGAGGTCCCGACCGGCATCCCCACCGGGTCCTGGCGGTCGGTGTACTCGGCCAACACCCGGGGGGCCGAGGAGATCGTGGTGGACGAACTGGCCGCGGCCACCGGCAAGGACCCGTACCGCTTCCGGCGGACCTTCCTCAAGACCGACGCGCAGCGCGCCGTGCTCGACAAGGCGGCGGCCGAAGGACAGTGGGGCCGCGCCCTGCCGGCCGGCTGCGCGCAGGGCATCGCCTTCCACGAGGAGTACAAGTCGCGCACCGCCTGCCTCGTGGAGATCGACACCCGAGACCCCGGCCACGTCCGCGTCACCAAGGCGGTCATCGCCGTCGACGTGGGCCTGCCCGTCAACCCGCGCGGGCTGGAGGCCCAGATGATCGGCGGCCTCACCGACGCGATCTCCACCACCCTGCGGGCCGGACTCCACCTGGACAACGGGCTGCCGCTGGAGGGCAGTTACAGCCAGTTCCACTGGGCGCAGCAGCGCGACACCCCGCGTGACGTACGGGTCTTCGTGCTCCCGGCGACCGGCGGCGAGCCGGGCGGCGCGGGCGAGCTCGGCGTGCCGGCCGCCGTCGGCGCCATCGCCAACGCCTGGGCCCGCGCCACCGGTTCCAAGCCCCGCAGCTTCCCCCTCGACTTCGACGTCGACTTCACCCCCTACCCGCGCTGACCGCTGGAGTACGCCGCCGTGCCTCTGCACACCTTCACCGTCAACGGCCGCAGCGTCACCGTCGACGCCCCCGACGACCTGCCCCTGCTGTGGGTGCTCCGCGACATGCTGGGCGTCACCGGCCCCAAGTACGGCTGCGGGGTGGACGTCTGCAAGGCCTGCACCAGCCACCTCGACGGCGTCGACGTCCGCCCGTGCGTGGTGCCGGTGTCCGCCTGTGCGGGCAAGCGGGTCACCACCATCGAAGGGCTGGCCGACGGGGACCGGCTGCACCCCGTCCAGGAGGCCTGGCTGGAGCAGGACGTCGCCCAGTGCGGCTACTGCCAGCCCGGCCAGATCATGGCCGCCGTGGCGCTGCTCCGGCGCACCGCCGAGCCCACCGACGAGGACATCGACGCCATCGCCAACATCTGCCGCTGCGGCACCTACTTCCGCATCCGCGAGGCCATCCGCAGCGCGGCCGCCCGGATGTGAGGACCGCCCGCCGCGCCGGCGCGGCGGCGGCCGGACGGCGTACCGCCTCCCGCACGGGACACAGCGCTCATGCGCCTGATATCCGGCTGGAATGGCAGATCATGCCGGAATGAGGCGAATCAATGCGAAACGCGTGCTGGTCGGCGAGCCGCTCGACACCGCGCGCCTGGGCGAGACCCTCCTGCCCAAACGGCTCGCGCTGCCCATTTTTTGCAGCGACCCGCTCTCCTCCGTGGCCTACGCCACGGAGGAGATCCTGCTGATCCTCGCCCTCGGCGGAGTCGCCCTGCTCCACCTCACCTGGTACGCGGCCGCCGCCATCGTCTTCCTGCTGGTGGTCGTCGTCGCCTCCTACCGGCAGACCTGCCACGCCTACCCCGGGGGCGGGGGCGCCTACGTCGTCAGCTCCGAGAACCTGGGACCGGCCGCCGCCCTCACCGCCGCCAGCGCCCTGCTCGTCGACTACGTGATGACCGTCGCCGTCTCCGTCGTCTCCGGGGTCGCCGCCGTCACCTCGGCGATCCCCTCCCTCAGCGACCACCGCGTCGTGCTGTCCGTGGGCTTCGTGGTGGTGCTGACCCTGATGAACCTGCGCGGCGTACGCGAGTCGGGACGCGTCTTCGCCGTCCCCACCTACGGGTTCGTCCTCGTCATCTACCTGATGTTCGCCGTCGCCGCCGTCCGGCTCGCCACCGGCGACACCATCCGGGCCGAGTCCGCCCACCTCCCGATCACCGCCGCCGGGACCTACACCGGCCTCGCCCTGGTGCTCCTGGCCATGCGCGCCTTCGCCTCAGGCTGTACGGCCCTCACCGGCGTCGAGGCCATCAGCAACGGCGTCCCCGCCTTCCGCAAGCCCGCGGCCGCGAACGCCGCCACCACCCTGGCCGCCATGGGCGCGCTCTCCGTGACGATGTTCGCCGGCATCACCGCCCTCGCCATGTCGTACCGGGTGCACGCCGCGGCCGACCCCACCGAACTGGGCCTGCCCCCCGGCACCCCCATGTCCACGGCCCTCGCCCAGATCGGCCGGGCCACCTTCGGGGACTGGCACGTCCTCTTCTACCTGCTCCAGGCCGTCACCGCCGGCGTCCTGGTCCTGGCCGCGAACACCGCCTTCAACGGCTTCCCGATGCTGGCCTCGATCCTCGCCAGGGACCGGTACGCGCCGCGCCAGCTCGCCAACCGCGGCGACCGGCTCGTGTACTCCAACGGCGTCGTCCTGCTCGCGCTCGCCGCCATCGCCCTGATCGTCGCCTTCGACGCCGAACTCACCCGCCTCATCCAGCTCTACATCATCGGCGTCTTCGTCTCCTTCACCCTGTCCCAGTCCGGCATGGTCAGGCACTGGAGGCGCGAGCTCGCCTCGCCCGCGACGCCCCGGTCCGAACGCGTCCACATCCACCGCCGCCTCGCCGTCAACGCGGTCGGCGCGGTCCTGACCGCCCTGGTCCTGGTCATCGTCCTGGTCACCAAGTTCACGCACGGGGCCTGGCTGGTGGTCATCGCGATGCCCGCCCTCTTCCTCGGCATGAAGGGGGTCCGCCGCCACTACGACCAGGTCGCCCGGCAGGTAGCCGCCGCCCCCGGGGCCAGGCCGCGCAGACCCTCCCGCCACCACGTGGTCGTCCTCGTCGCCAACGTGCACGCCCCGACGCTCAAGGCCCTCGGCTACGCCCAGGGACTGCGGCCCGACACCCTCAGCGCGCTCTCCGTCGCCGCGGACGAGGAGGAGGCGCTCCGGCTGCGCGCGGCCTGGGCGGAGCACGATCCCGGGATCCCGCTGAAGGTGCTGCACTCGCCCTACCGCGAGGTGGTCGGGCCGCTGCTGGAGTACATCGAGGAGGCGGCGGCCGCCGAGGGGACGGACGCGCTGTCGGTGGTCATCCCGGAATTCGTCGTCGGGCACTGGTGGGAGCAGCCCCTGCACAACCAGAACGCGCTGCGGCTGAAGGCACGCCTGCTGTTCACCCCGGGGGTCGCGGTGATCGACGTGCCGTACCTGCTGGAGTCGGCCCGGTCGGCCCGGTCGGCGCGGCTGCAGCCGGGCCCGGAGTAGGCCCGGCGGGGGAGGGGGCCTGGGCCGCCGCCGCATGGGCCAGGGCCAGTTCCACCACGTGCGCGGGATCCGACAGCGCGCGGCCGGTGAGCCGCTCCAGGCGGCGCAGCCGGTTGGAGACCGTGTTGCGGTGGCAGTACAGCCGCTGGGCGGCCTGCGTGGTCGAGCCCCGGCAGGCCAGCCAGGTGCCCAGGGTGGTCAGCAGCACCCGGGCGTCCTCCGCGGGCAGCGCCAGCACGGGCCCCAGCACCACCTCGCGCAGCCGGGCGGCGAGTTCGGGGTCGGCCGCCACCAGCGCCGCCGGGAGCCGCTCGTCCAGCAGGGCCGCGCCGCCCGCGGCGGACGGCGGGGCGGTGGTGCGCAGGGCGAGGGCCGCGAGCCGCCGGGCCCCGGCCAGCTCGGCCGGGGCCCCGACCACCGGGCTGATCCCGGCGCGCACGGCGAGCGGGGCGAGCAGACCGCGCAGGGAGTCCAGCGGATGGTGGCCCAGGTCGGCCAGGGCCGTCTCGCCGTCGGCCCGGATCCGCCAGAGCAGGCGCGGGGAGCCCGGCCCCGCACCCGCCCCGCCTTCGGGGCGGACCGGCGTGCCGGGGCCGGCCGGGCCGAGGACGACCACCGCGAAGCGCCCCCGCTCCGCCAGCCCCAGCTGCGTGGCCGCCTGCGCGGCGGGGCCCGAACCGTCGAGCAGCGCGTCCAGCAGCGCGGCCCGGCGCTCCCGTTCGCGCGCGCCCCGCTCGGCCTCGGCCAGCCGGTACGCCTCCGAGGCGGCGTCCGTCATCTGGTCCAGTACGTCCCACAGCGCGCCCGCCCCCGGCAGCAGCCGGGGCAGCGCCGCCCGGTCGTGGGCGGCCACGGCCTCGGTCAGGCTCTGCCACAGCAGCCGGCCGCCGTACCGGTAGGTGCGCCGCAGGGAGTCGAGCGGCAGCCCCTGCCCGGCGCGCAGGGCGCCGGTGGCCCGGGCGCCGGACAGCTCCACCGGCAGCCCCCGGGAGCTGCGGACCAGGCCCTCGACGGCCTGGTCGAGGCTGTGGTGGATCCGCTCGCGCAGCTCGGCCCGCCCGGTCAGGGCGGCGTAGGCGGGATCCTCGGTCAGCGTCCGGTCGGTGAGCCGGTCCGCCGCGACGGCGATCCGGCGGCTCAGGTCCTCGCGTATCTCCTCGATGATCCGGTCCATGACGGGCAGGGTGACACGGGGGAGGGGGCCGTGGGGAGGGGCCGGGGACCGGCGGTCCGCTAGCGTGGCCTGAGTACGGTGGGCGCAGTGCTTTACGGGCGCCCGACCGCCCGCCGAAACGCCCGCCGACCGCCACGCCACCCCGGGGAACCCTCCATGCGCCAGAATCCGCAGCGCCGCGCCGCGCTCCTCGACGCCGCCATCGAGGTCCTGGCCCGCGAGGGCTCCCGGGGCCTGACCCTGCGCGCCGTCGACGCGGAGGCCGGGGTCCCGACCGGCACCGCCTCCAACTACTTCGCCAACCGCGGCCAGTTGCTCGTCCAGATCCTGCACCGCACCCGCGAACGGCTCACCCCCGCCCCCGACGAGCTGGCCGGCCCCCTCGACACCCGGGTGCTGCTCGGCCGGCTCCTCGGACGGATCCGCCGCGAGCGCAGCGTGCACACCGCCATGCTGGAGCTGCGCCTGGAGGCCACCCGCAGGCCCGAACTCCAGGCGGAGCTGTCCGCGTTCCTCGCCGCCGAACTGGAGGAGAACATCGCCTGGCACCTGGAGGCGGGCCTGCCCGGGGACCGGGAGGGCGTCGCGCTGCTGTACTTCGCGATGCAAGGGCTGATCGTGGACGACCTGACCGTCCCGGACCTGCTCGCCTCCCACCCGGTGGACGACCTGCTCGGGGTGATGGTGGAGCGTCTGCTTCCGGAGCGGCCCGCCGACCTGACCCAGTCTTGATCAAAAACGGACGGGTTCCGGCCAAGCCGGCACGTGCCAACGTGCATGTTCCAGCGGAAAATGCCAGAACACCCTTCCGCTGTGTGGAACTTGAGTAAGTTCCCTCCTGTCACGCCGTACGACCGTGCGACCAGCACGTCCGCCGGGAGGGGAGCCCGCGTGCCCGGGATCGACGAATGCCTGCTCGAAGCCATGGCCCTGCCTGGTGCGCGGGGCGCCGCGCTCGTCGACTGGAGCAGCGGGCTGGCCCTCGGCACCGCCGGGGACTCGCCCGTCGGCGACCATGAGACCACAGCCGCGGAGACCGCGGAACTGGCGCGGGCGGCGGCCGAGTACGAGTCCTTCGCCCCCGCACCCGACGACCCCGGCCCCACCGGGCCGCCCGTCGAGGACCTGATCGTCACCACCCGCACCGGCTACCACGTGCTGCGCTTCGTCGAGACCAGCTTCGACAGCAGCGTCTTCCTGCACCTGTGGCTCGACCGCACCGACGGCAACCTCGCCCTCGCCCGGCACCGACTCCGCGCCCTCGCCGAAGGACTGGTCCTGCGATGACCGCCGCCACAGCCACCACCACCGCCGCGACCGCCGTCTCCCCGCTGCTCACCCGGCTCGCCGCCGAGCGCGCCACCGGCGCCCTCCTGCGCGACCGGGGCACCCTCTTCCTGGAGGACGGCCGCGTCGTGCACGCCGAGAGCCCCTCCACCCCCGGCCTCGACGTCCTGCTCACCACCGGCGGGGCCCTGGCCCCCGAGCGCTGGAACGAGGCGGTCAACGAGGCCGGTGCACGCCGCCAGGTGGGCCGGTTCCTCGTGGACAGCGGCGGGCTGGCGGGCGGCGAGCTGGAGATCTGCCACCTCGCGGCCATCTTCGACGCGGCCTTCTTCGCGCTCTCCCCGGGCAGCGGCCCCTCCCGGTTCCGCCGCGGCGCCACCCACTGGCTCGGCTCGGTCCGCTCCGTCCCGGCGGCCGCCGTGGAACGGGAGACCTGCCGCCGCCGCGAACTGCTGGACGCCGTGTGGCCCTACCCGCTGCTGGACACCGCCCCGGTGGTGCCCCGTCCGGCCGCGCCCGGGCAGACCGTCACCGCCCGGCAGCGGCTCCTGCTCGAACAGGCGGACGGCATACGCACCCCCGCCGACCTCGCGTGGCTGCTGGGCCGGCCTGCCTTCCACACCCTGCTGGAGGTACGAAGACTCGCGGCCGCCGGCCTGGTCGAGACCCCGCACGCCCCGCCGGTCCCCGCGCCGGCCCCCGAACCCCTGCCCGACTGGATCACCCGGGCCCAGCCCCCGGACGTGGCACTGCTCCGCCGGTTACGCGACGCACTGGAGGCAAGCCTGTGAGGCTCCCGCTGCGACCGGTCCTGCGAGCCGACCGCTCCGAGCGGAGGCCGCCGGAGGAGAGGCGGCCCGAAGAGAGGAAGGCCGACATGAGCCCGCCCATGGTGCCCGCCGAGGCCGAAGCCGACATACTCGCCGAACTCCGCCGGCTGCGGGCCCGCGTACCCCAGCTCACCGGCGTCCTCGCCGCCAGTGCCGACGGCCTGGTGCTCGCCCAGGAGAGCGCCGCCACCGAGGCGGAGTCCCTCGCCGCCCTGACCGCGGCCGCCCTCGGCGTCGCCCAGCGGCTCAGCGACTGCACCGGCCAGGGCGGCTTCCGGGAACTGCTCGTGCGCGGCGAGCACGGGTACGTCGCCACGTACGCGGCGGGGGACACGGCCGTCCTGACCCTGATCGCGGAGCCGCGCGTCAACGTCGGCCGCCTCCACCTGGAGGCCCGCCGCTCCACCCTGCGCATCACCGAGCTCATAGACGACAGCCTCGGCCGCCGCGGCGCCGGGGCGCCGCCCGTCGGCGGCGCACCCCCGGGCCGCCTGGCGGACCGCCCCTGACCTTCCCCGCAGTACACGAGCACGACGCGAACGCAAACCATCGGGCCCGGTACGGCTACGGGCGACGACAGCAGAAAGAGGAACCATCCCATGCTCAACGTGGAGACCGCTCTCAAGGAAGTTGCCGGCATCGAGGGCACCCTCGGCGCGGCCCTCGTCGACTACGGCAGCGGCATGCCCCTGGGTACCGTCGGCGGGAACAAGGAACTCGACCTGGCGGTGGCGGCCGCGGGCAACACGGACGTCGTGCGGGCCAAGGTCCGCACGATGGAGATGCTCGGCCTGAAGGACGAGATCGAGGACATCCTGATCACGCTCGGCAACCAGTACCACCTGATCAGGCTGCTGAAGGGACGGGGCGGCGAGGGGTTCTTCCTCTACCTCGCCCTCGACCGGAACCGGGCCAACCTCGCGATGGCCCGTCTCCAGCTGAAGAAGGTCGAAGCGGATCTGGACATCTGACGGAGGTCCCGGCGAACCGCGACGGCGCGGTGGCGGGCGGCTGAATTCTTTGCCGTCCGCCCCGGCGGTCCCTGGGGATATGTCCAGGATGGGCGGACTTTATCATCCTGTTACAGAGTAAGATGCTGTAATCAGCTGATCTTCAACCCCCGTCGAACACGCGAACATGCTGGAGAACCCGTCACCCATGCCCCCGCGCCTGAGCATCGTCGTACCCGTCTACAACGTCGAGCTCTACCTCGACGAGTGCCTGGAGTCCCTAGCAGCTCAGACGTTCGACGACTTCGAGGTCGTGATCGTCGACGACGGGTCCACCGACACCAGTGCCGTGCTCGCCAAGGCCTTCGCGGAGCGTGACAAGCGCTTCCGGGTCGTCCTCCAGGAGAACGCTGGCCTCGGTGCCGCACGGAATGTCGGATTTCGGCACGCCTCCCCCGACAGCGAGTACATCGCGTTCGTCGACAGCGACGACACCATGCCGCCGTACGCCTACCAGCGGATGATCGACTCCCTCGACGAGACCGGCTCCGACTTCGCCGCCGGCAACGTCAAGCGCTTCCGCTCCGTGGGCATGCAGCAGTCCTGGGGCCACCGCGTCGCATTCGCGAACAACCGGCCCAAGACCCACATCTCCAAGTTCCCGGCGCTGGTCACCGACCGCACCGCGTGGAACAAGGTCTACCGGCGCGGCTTCTGGGAGGAGCACGGCTTCCAGTACCCGGAGGGCATCCTCTACGAGGACGCCCCCGTCAGCATCCCCGCGCACTACTTCGCCGAGAGCGTCGACGTCATCAGCGACGTCGTCTACCACTGGCGGGTCCGCGAGACCGGCGAGCGCTCCATCACCCAGCGCTCCACCGACCCGGTCTCCGTCATCGACCGCGTCAAGTCCGTGCGCCTGGTCCGCGAGGCCCTGCTCGCCAAGCCGGGCGAGAAGTACGCCCGCTACCTGCGCGAGTACGACCACAACGTGCTGAGCGAGGAACTCCCGCTCATCTACAAGTACGTCGGCGAAGGGGGCCCCGACTTCCGCGCCGCCTTCGTCAAGGAGGTCGGCGGCCTCATCCGGGAGATCGGAACCGGTCCCTGGAACGACCTGACCGTCGCCGACCGGCTCAAGGCATACCTGGCCCGCGAGGGCCGCGTCGAGGAGTTCATCGCCCTCACGCACCACCAGCGGGACTTCAGCTACAGCGTGCCGGTGAAGGGACTGGCCCGCCCGCAGGCCGACTACCCCTTCCTCAAGGCACCGGTCCCGGCCAAGCTGCTCACCCTCGGCCCGCGCGAGCGCCGCGTCGTCAGCCGCCTGGAGCAGGCCGTCTGGAGCGACGGCAAGCTGCTGCTGCGCGGCTACGCCCTGCCCGGGCACCTGGGAGCCGAGAGCCGCCTCGGCTCCCGCAAGATGCTGGTCTTCCGCGAGCAGGGCAAGCGCCGCCGCACCGTCGTCAGCGCCCGCACCGTCGCCTCCCCGATGGCCACCGTGAACTCCCCGCACCTGGCCCTGCGGCACGCCGACTGGGCCGGGTTCACCGCCGTGGTCGACCCCACCGTCTTCCAGTCGGGCGGCACGTGGCGCGAGGGCATATGGACCACCTCCATCGCCGTCACCGGCGCCGGAGGCCTGCACCGGGCCCGCCTCAAGGGCGGCGAGCACGACAGCGGAATGGCCCCGCCCGCCCACTGGGCCACCCCCGACGTCCGCATCCTGCCGCTCGTCTCCGGCTCCCTCACCGTCCAGGTCGAGATCGTCCGGGCCCGGGTCCTGGACGTGCACCACCGCGACGACGCCCTGGAACTGACCGGCGAGCTCGCCGCCGAGGCGGCCGGCGGCGCCACCCTGCACGCCCGGCACACCACGACCGGCACGGTCGTCACCACCCCGCTGACCACCGCCGCCGCCACGGCCGGCGGCCGGATCCCCTTCACCGCGGTCGTCCCGCTCGCCGAGCTGGCCGCCGTTCCGGACGGCGAGACGCAGCCCGGCGGCTGGAACCCCGAGCCGTGGACCCTGTCCGTGGTCGGCGCCGACGGCACCGTCCACCCCCTGGCCCACGACGAGCGCAGCGGCTTCACCGGCCTCGTCGCACCGCTCCCCGGCAGCGCCGGCGAGCGCACCGTCTACGCCAAGCGCGGGGCGAGCGGCCACCTCGTCCTCTCGGTCCAGCCCTCCCCGCCGCTCGTCGACTCGGTCACCTCCCGCGACGGCACGCTGACCCTGCGCGGAACCTTCCGCGCCCCGGCCGCCACCGCCGACGCCCCTTACGAGCTGGTCCTGCACGACCAGCACGGCACGGAGTTCTGCTACCCCGTCACCCGCGACGGCGACCGCTTCGAGGCCACCTTCGAGCCCAGGCTCCCCGAGCCGTACGCCGGCCGCACCACCCTCCCGCAGGGCCGCTGGTGGCCCACCCTGCGTCCGGCCGCCCAGGGAGGCACCACCGCGGGCCTCCTCGGCGTCGACCGGGGCGCGCCCGTCCAGCTGATCGCGCCGGCCCTGGGCTCCGGCCCGCACGCCGTCACGGTCCTGGGCCGCCGGATGCGCGTCGAAGCACGCCTGAAGGACCGCATGGTCCTGGTCAGCGACCCGCTGCTGAGCCCGCACGACCGCTCCCGCTACGCCCAGCGCATCGCCCGCGACGAGACCTACCCGGCCCAGCGCCGGCTGCCGGTCAAGGACATGGTCGTCTACGACACCTTCCAGGGTCACGGCGCGGGCGACGCGCCCCGCGCCATCCACGAGGAACTCCTGCGCCGGGGCGAGAAGCTGGAGCACATCTGGCTCGTCCGCGACGGCCGGGCCGAGGTCCCGCCGACCGCGCGCGCCGTCCAGTACGACAGCCTGGAGGCCTGGGACGTGCTGGCCCGCGCCCGGTACTACGTCGTCAACGACAGCGTGCCGTCGCACTTCCGGCGCCGCCCGGGCCAGACCGTCGTACAGACCTGGCACGGCACGCCGCTCAAGCAGATCGGCTACGACTACACGCACGACTACTACACCAGCCCCGACGTGCTGGAGGCCCTGGAGCACGACAGCGCCCAGTGGACGCTGCTCGCCTCCCCGAGTTCGTACGCCACGACGGTCCTCAAGCGCGCCCTCGGCTACCAGGGCGAGGTCGTCGAGTACGGCAGCCCGCGCACGGACGCGCTCGTCAAGCCCGACGCGCAGCGGATCGCGGAGGTCCGGCGCCGGCTCGGCCTGCCCGAGGGCAAGAAGGTCGTCCTCTACATGCCGACCTGGCGCGAGAACCGCGAAGGCTGGTCGGGCGGCTACAAGCTCGACCTCCGGATCGACCTGGACGCGGCCCGCCGCGAGCTGGGCGAGGACCACGTGCTGCTGGTCCGCGGGCACCACCGGGTGACCGAGCAGGTACGCGACCGCGTGCGCGACGGCTTCGTCGTGGACGTCTCCCGCTGGCCCGACGCCACGGACCTGCTGCTCGTCGCCGACGTCCTGATCTCGGACTACTCCTCCGCGCTCTGCGACTTCGCGCTGACCGACCGGCCGATCCTGCTGTTCACGTACGACCTCGCGCACTACCGCGACACCCTGCGCGGCTTCACCGTCGACCTGGAGGAGAAGGCCCCCGGCCCGCTGCTGGCGGACTCGGCGAGCCTGATCCGGGCCGTGCGCGACGCGGACGCGCTCGGCGCCGAGTACGCCGGGGCGCGGGCCGCGTTCCGCGCCGAGTTCTGCGACCTCGACGACGGCCGGGCCGCCGAGCGGGTCGTCGACCGGATGCTCGGGATGTAGCCCGCGAGGGTGAACGTACGGACAGGTCCCGCGCCCACCGATGAGTTTCGGGCGCGGGACCGGTCTGTTGGTGAGGGACGGCGTTCCAGCCCCCTCATCCACCCGCCCGGGAGGCAGTCATGACCACCGAGGGTTTCACCACGTGCCTGTGGTTCGACGGCGAGGCGGAGGCCGCCGCCGACTACTACGTGTCCGTCTTCAAGGCCGGCCGGATCCTGCGGACGGCCCGCTACACCGAGGCGGGCCCCGGCCGGCCCGGGTCGGTGATGACCGTCGAGTTCGAGATCAACGGCCAGAGGTTCGTGGGCCTCAACGGCGGCCCCGAGTTCCACTTCAGCGAGGCCATCTCCTTCCAGATCCACTGCGCCGACGAGGCGGAGGCGGACTACTACTACGACGCGCTGACCGGGGACGGCGGCGAGGAGTCGGCCTGCGGCTGGGTCAAGGACCGGTTCGGAGTCTCCTGGCAGGTCGTCCCGCCGGGCGCGATCGACCTGGTCAGCGACCCCGACCCGGCCCGCGCCGCCCGCGCCATGGCGGCGATGATGCGGATGAAGAAGCTCGACGTCGCGGCCATGAGGCGGGCCGCGGACGCCGGCCGGTAGCCCGGACCCGCGACGCACCGGGCCCGTGCGACGGCCTCCTGACGGGGCCGTCGCACGGGCTGCCGGGTGCTCTCGTGCGGGTCAGCGCAGGCGCGGGACGTGCTGGGTCACGCAGTGGACGCCTCCGCCGCCCCAGGCGAGGTTGCGGGCCGGGGCGCCGACCACCTGGCGGCCCGGGAAGAGGGCGGCGAACTGGGCGAGCGCCGCCGAGTCCGCCGCCGCTTCGCCGGAGGTCGGGACGACGACGTTGCCGGTGGTCTCGTAGTAGTTGGTGTAGCTGAACGTCCGCACCGTCAGGCCGTTGTGGCGGAACTGCGGCTGGTGGTGCATCTCCACGAGCTGGAAGGGCCGCCCGGACGCGTCGGTCGCCGCGGTGAGCACCGCCTTGTTGGCCGCCATGCGGTCGTGGTTGGGGTTCGCGGGGTCGGGCTGGGTGTGCAGCAGCAGCCGGGCCGGGCCGAGGTAGGCGGCGACCAGGTCGACGTGCCCGTTGGTGATGTCGTCGCCGGCCAGGCCGTACGGCAGCCAGATCACCTTGCTCGCGCCGTACGCGGCCAGCAAGGTGGCCTCGATCTGGGCGCGGGTCATCCCCGGGTTGCGGTTGGGGTTGAGCAGGCACTCCTCGGTGGTGATCAGGGTGCCCTGGCCGTCGGTGATGACGGACCCGCCCTCCAGGACCATGTCGACGGGCCGGCGGGTGACGCCCAGGTACGCGCAGGCGCCGACGGGCAGGAAGTCGTCCTTGTCGTAGGGGTACTTCTCGCCCCAGCCGTTGAAGCGGAAGTCGAGGCCGACCGAGTGGGTCTTCGCGTCGTTCACGGCGAAGACGGGTCCGGTGTCGCGGGCCCAGCAGTCGTTGACGGGGTACTCGGTGACGGTGACCGAGCTGCCGCAGCGGGCGCGGGCCTGCGCCGCCTGGCCCGGTTCGGCGAACATCACCACCGGCTCGAAGCGGGCGATGGCCCGGGCGATGCCGGCGATCTCGCCCTGGACGTCGGTGAGCAGTCCGCCCCATCCCACCGTTCTGTCCCACGGCCAGGCCATGACGCAGGCGGAGTGCGGCTCCCATTCGGCCGGGGCGTGGTGGAGCTCGCCGCCGCTCGTCTGCGCGTCCGCGGCGAACGCGGGGACGGCGGCGCCGACGAGGGGGTACGCGGCGGCCGCGAGGGCCGCGGCGCCGAATCCGCGCCGGCTCATGCGTGGCAGGTGCATGCCATATCTCCTTCTGAGGGTGGGGAGGTTGCGGGGGGCTGGAGGTCAGGGGGTCAGCGGGTCGGTGAGTCAGGGGGTCAGGGGGTTTCGGGGGTGAGCTCGCCGGCCCGGGTCTCGACGGCGCTCGTCCCGACGGCGTCCTCCTCGCGCGCCCGCGCCGCCCGCAGGGTCTCCTGCGGCTTCTTGACGGCGAGGTAGAGCAGGCCGACGGTGATCACCGCGCCGGTACCCAGCAGGCCGGCCCAGACCTGGTACCAGGGGGCTTCCGGCGGGGCGAGGATCGCGCGCGGCCAGCACACGTTGACCACCTCGAAGGCGGTCCAGAGCACGGCGAGGACGTTGAGGACGGTGCCCTTGCGGCCGAGCCGGATGTGCCCGGAGGGAACCCACGTCCCGCGGGTCCGGGCGATCAGCGCGGCCAGGCTGACCAGGAAGAACGGCAGGAAGGTGGCTGCGGTGCCGAAGGCGATCAGGCTGCCGATGGCGGTGGCGTTCAGGCCGAGCAGCAGGCCGGTGCAGCTGACCAGCGTGGAGGCGATCAGCCCGCCGATGGGCGCCTGGCGCCGGTTGACCCTGCGGACCAGCCGGGAGAAGGGGAAGACGCCGTCGCGCGCCAGCGAGTACACCCCGCGGGCGGCGCCGCCCTGGGAGGCCATGGCGCAGGCGAGGAAGCCGACCAGGACCACGGCCACGAAGGGCTTGTCGGACCAGGAGCCGAAGGCCGTGACCACGGCCGTGGTCACCGGGTCGAGGTCCTCGCCGGCGACGACGGCCCTCGGGTCGGGGTGGGCCAGGGCGACCGCCATGGCGTTGAGGATGACGACGAGGCCGACGCTGAGCAGGGCCCACCACATGGCGCGCGGCACCTGGCGGCCGGCGTCCTTGGTCTCCTCGGCGGTCGAGACGCAGGCGTCGAACCCGATGAAGCCCCAGCCGGCGACGGCGAGGACGGCCAGGAAGGCCATCGTGGTCGACCCCCCGGACAGCTCCTCGGCGCCGAGGGTCTCGGTGAACATCGAGAAGCCGTGCTCGCGGAAGAACAGCAGCAGGGCGAAGCCGACGAGCACCGAGGCGATGGCCTCGGCGGCGATGCCGAGGGAGACGAACCAGCTCAGGATCCGGATGCCGTAGGCGTTGACCAGCATGCACGCCAGCAGGATCCCGGCCGCCACCGCGACCATGGCGCCCGGCGTGGGCACCACCCCGACGAGGGCGAAGACCCAGGGGGCGGCCAGGTAGGCGACGGTGGTGTTGCCGAACATCACCGCGAACTGCCACACCCAGCCGCTCATCCAGCCGAACGACGGGCCGAGCAGCCGCCGGCCCCACTGGTAGGGGCCGCCCGCCAGCGGCCACTGCGAGGCCAGCTCGGAGTAGACGTTCACCACGAGGCACTGGCCGAGCAGCACGATCGGCAGCGCCCAGACCCAGGCGGGCCCGGCGATCATCGTGCCGACCATCGACACGGCGTAGAGGGCGACGACGGGCGAGACCACGGCGAAGCCCATGGCGATGTTCCCGAGGACGCCGAGGCTGCGGTTCAGCTCCTGCTTGTAGCCCAGGTCGTTCAGGCGGGCGGCGTCGTCGTCCTGCGGGACGGCCGCTCCGGGAGCGAGGGGGGAAAGGTCTGGCATGCGCACCTCTTGAGGAGGCGGAACGGCTCCGGCCGCCCCGAGGGGCGCCGGACCGATCCGGAACTTAAATCTAACGTTGTTAGGTATCGGGAATGCGGGGACCTTAACCCGCCCCGAACCTCTTGGGAACCCCTCCGTCCGGGTAACCTGGCGGCGGAAAACGAGGGGGATCACCGTGGGCCGACCCAACCAGCCGCTGCTCAACCGCGGGATCATCGCCCGCGCCGCCCTCGAACTCCTCGACGACGAGGGCCCGCAGGCCCTGAAGATGCGCACCCTCGCCGACCGCCTCGGCGTGCGCGGGGCCTCGCTCTACCACCACGTCGCCTCCAAGGACGACGTCCTCGACGCGGTCTCGGAGCTGATCAACGAAGAGATCGACCTGCGCCCGCTCGACGACCCGCGGTGGCGGGAGGGGATCGCGGCGTACGCCCGCGGCTACCGGCAGGTCTACCTCCGCCACCCGAACGCGATCGCCCCGGCGGCCCGCCGCCAGGTGGAGGCCGACAAGGCGCTGCGCGGCTACGACGCGCTGCTCGCCGCGCTCGTGCGGGCCGGCTGCACCCCGGCGCGGGCGGCCGAGGCCGCCGCCGCGGTCGACTACCTGGTTCTCGGCTCGGCCCTGGAGACCTTCACGGCCGGCTTCAGCCGCAGCCCCGCCGACTACCGCCCCCGCTACCCGGCCCTGGCCGACGCGCTCACCGGCGCCGCCGCCACCGGAGCGGGCCTGGCCGCGCTGGACGACCGCGGCTTCGAACTCGGCCTCGGCCTCCTCCTGGACGGCCTGGCGGCCCAGCTCCCACCGGCCCCGCCCGATCCGAAGGACATGCTCTAGCCGGAACGCGGGGCGCGACCGGTCAGGCCGCGGGCCGGGGTACGCAGGCGGTGTTACGCGAAGCGCGCCAGGAGCGGCGGGAGGGCGGTGCCGATCGGCTCGCGGATCACCTCGTCGGCCAACGCGTCGTACGGGGTCTCCTCGGCGTTGACGATGATCAGGCGCGCCCCCGCCTCGGCCGCCATGCCGGCGAGCGAGGCGGCCGGCTGGACCTGGAGGGTCGTTCCGACGGCGATGAAGACCTGGCACCCCTTCGCCACGGCCACCGCCCGCGCGAGCACCTCCGGGTCGAGGCGCTCGCCGAACATCACCGTCGCCGTCTTCAGGATGCCGCCGCAGGCCAGGCAGGCCGGATCCGGCTCCCCGGCCGCCACCCGGGCCAGCGCCTCCTCCGTCCCCGACCGGGCGTGGCAGCGGGTGCAGACCACCGACCGCGCCGTCCCGTGCAGCTCGAACACCTTCCGCGCCGGCATCCCGGCGAGCTGGTGCAGGCCGTCCACGTTCTGCGTGATCACCCGCACCGGAGTGCCCGAGCGCTCCAGCTCCGCCACGGCCAGGTGCGCCGCGTTCGGGCGGGGCGCGAGGGCCCACACCTCGGAGCGCATGAGCCAGGACCGGCGGCGGATCTCCGGATCGGCCATGTAGTACTCGTACGTCACGAGCTTCTCGGCGCCCGGGTCGCGCCGCCACAGCCCCTGCGGCCCCCGGTAGTCCGGAATTCCGGAATCCGTCGACATCCCGGCCCCACTGAACACTGCGACGAGCGGCTTCCCCATGGGCCGACCCTATGCGGCCCCCGCCCGCACCCGCGACCGCATTACGCCCCGTCCGGCAGCTGCCGCAGCCACCGCATGACGGCGGTGCGCGCGGGGGCCGGCCGGCGCAGCGGGAGGGCCGTTCCCGCGGTGAATCTGCGCCCACCGGAGTGAGCCCGCGCCGCGCCCCTACGCCCGGGCGGGAGCGGGCGGCTACAAACCGGACATGACGCTCACCCCGTACCGCCCGGGCGCCCTGCTGCTCGCACTGTCCGCCTCCCTGCTGCCCCTGATCGCGTCGTCGGCCCCGGCGGCCGCCCTCGCCGACCCCGTGCCCCGCCCGCACCGCCACCAGCACACCGCCGACGAGATCACGAGCACACCTTCACGGCCTACGTCCGCCTCGACTCCCGGCCGATCACGCTCGACGACGTGATCTGCGCGGGCTGACGGAGGGAGCGGGTACGGCTTCACCGTCCCCGGAGGCGCCCTGTGGCGACCCCGGCCGTTCTGGTACAACACCGGCCATGACGGGATTCGAGATCACCGGCGCGAGCGCCGCCGACATGGAACTGCTGCGCACCTGGGCGGACCGGGAAGGGTGGAACCCGGGGGACGACGACCGCTTCGCCTTCGCGGTGGCCGATCCGGAGGGCTTCCTCGTCGGCCGCCGGGACGGGGAACCGGTGGCCTGCATCTCGGCCGTCCGCTACGGCGCCGGCTTCGGCTTCATCGGCTTCTACATCGCCCGGCCCGACGTACGGGGCCGGGGCTACGGCATCCGGCTGTGGCGGGCCGGGATGGACCGCCTCCACGGGCGGCTCGTCGGACTGGACGGGGTGGTCGAACAGCAGGCCAACTACCGCAAGTCCGGGTTCCGTTCCGCCTGGACCACCATGCGGTACGAGGGCGTCCCCCGGCCCGGTGCGGACGGCGCCGACGGCATCGGAGGCGGCGTGGAGATCGTCGACGCCGCCTCGCTGCCCTTCGCCCGCCTGGCCGCCTACGACCGCCGCTTCTTCCCCGAGCCGCGCGACGCCTTCCTCTGCGCCTGGACCTCCCTGCCGGGCAGGACGGCCCTCGCGGCCGTCCGGGACGGCCGCATCGAGGGCCTCGGCGTGGTCCGGCCCTCCAGCGGCGCCTCCCGTATCGGCCCGCTCTACGCCGCCACGCCGGAGGTGGCCGCCGCGCTCGTACGGCGGCTCGCCGGGCACGCCCGCGGCGGCGAGGTGGCCGTGGACGTGCCCGACGCCAATCCGGCGGCGGGAGCGGTGGCGACCGGGCTGGGCCTGGCCCCGGCCTTCGAGACGGCCCGCATGTACACCGGTCCGGTCCCGGAGGTGGAACTGGCCGGGCTGTACGGGATCACCAGTCTCGAGCTGGGATGACGGAACCCGTCGCGGCTTCACGGCGCGGCCGGCTCGGGCCGTGCTCAGACGCCGAAGAGCACCCCGGTGGTGCTGCGCAGCCCGCACGGGTTGCCGAAGGTGTAGGTGTAGCTCAGCCGGCGGCCCTGCCAGACGCCCTCGGCCGTGACCGTCACCGGGTTCCACTCCCTCGTACACGCGGTGTCCGGACGGGGCGCGGCCAGCGCGTCCAACGAGGCTCCCGCCGCCCGTAATTCGGCGCAGGCCGCCGCCGGGTCGGGGTGCGTGCCGCCGGGCCGCGGCGCGCACACCAGCGTGGCCGCGCGCAGTACCGTCCCGTGGGCGGCGTCCTCTCCGGCCGTCACGCTGACCACCAGCGCGGACGGCGCGTACAGGCTCTGCGTCCCGGCCGGCGCCGCGTCGGCGGCTCCGCTTCCGGCCAGCGCGGTGAGGGCGGTGAGGGCCATTGCTCCGGTAGCCAGTCCCAGACTCCTGGTGATGGACCGCATTGCGAACACTCCTCGGGTCGGTGGATCGGATAACGGACGGGAGTCTTGCCCATGCGGACCGGGAACGCCCGTTCGTACCGCCATTTCCCGTCACTGATCGTGAGCACATGAGTGCAGCCCGCAGCCGCCCACCGGGACCTGACCTGTGGGGGAGGGGCGTCGGGAAACGGCTGAACACACCACCCCGGACGGCTCGGGAGGCGCCTCAGCGGTCCGCGCGCGTGCGCGGCGAGTAGAGGTCGAGGAGCCGGGTGCGGGTCTGTTGCAGCCGTACCGCGAGGACCCGGCCGACCCAGTGCCCGATCGCGGAACCGAAGGCGGGATCGGCGTCCATCAGCATGCGGACGGTCGCCCCGTCGAACTCGTAGGCCCGTACCGGCGTCATCGCCTCGGCGCTCAGCTGCCACACGTACGGCGGGAACAGCCACGACCAGCCCACCAGCTCCCCGGGCCCGAGGCTCTCGACGGGGGCGGGGCCGCGGCGGCCGGGCACCGGGATCTCCAGCGTCACCGTGCCGGAGCGCACGATCCAGAAGGCCCTCGCCGCGCCGCCCTCGTCGAAGAGCCGTGCGCCTTCGGGGAAGTTGACCTCACGGGCGTGGGACATCAGCCGGCCGCGGTGCTCGGCGGTCAGGACGGCGGCGATCCGGATGGGGGAAGGTGTGCTCACGACGGCCTCCGATCACGGCCCCCCGGAACTCTGTTCCCCCAGTGTCGCCGACCCGGCCCGGATTCCGGCATGGCGCGGTCAGGGTAAACGGGCGGTCGCCCGCCGCCCACCGAGGGTGGCGGGGCCCCGAAGCGCGGACCGCACACCGGCGGCGAAACCGTTCCGGGGGGCGCGCTCACTCCTCGGCGTTCGCCTCCAGGCAGGCCAGCTCCATCGCGTCGAGCACCGCTTCGTGGCTGCGCCCGCTCAGCTCGGCGACGTTCTCGATCTGCGCCGTCGCCCAGGCGGCCAGCGTCATCACCAGCACCCGCAGTCCGTCGGTGCCGTGATCGGCGAGGATCGCGTCGGCGACCGCCATGGCGTCCTCCGGCACCTGCTCCGGAGGCTCCAGCCCGGCGAGACCGCGCAGCATCGCCAGGGTGCGGCGGGAGATCTCCGGGGTGATCCTCGCCAGCCGCATGTCCTCTTGGTCGTCCATCAGCCCCGCCCTCCGTAGCCCGGCCCTGCCCCTCAGGGCACGGTAGAGGCGCCGGGCCCCGCGCGGGGCGGTTTCGCCGGGGCGGGCCAGCGCGAGGGGATGGCCCGAGCCTGCCGGAATTGACGCCTCCGGCAGCGGCGCACCGCAAGCCGGCCCCGCCCCGGGCCGTCGCGCCCCGCACGGCGCCCGGGCCGCCTCCCCGGGCCGCCCCGGCGGTTCACACCAGGTCCTCCAGCAGCGCCGGAAGCTCGCGCATGTCGCCGAAGACCACCGTGCCCGGCCCGCCGAGCGCGGACGCCGGAGTCAGGCCGCCGGCGTAACCCAGGGACCGCATGCCCGCCGCGCGCGCCGCCTCGACGCCCGGCCGGCTGTCCTCGACCACCACGCACGCCGCCGGTTCGACCCCCATCCGCCGGGCCGCGTACAGGAAGAGGTCCGGGGCCGGTTTGCCGCGCGGGACCTCCGTGGCGCTGTGGATGCGGCCCGCGAAGCGCTCGTACAGGCCCGTACGGCCGAGGGTGTGCCGCATCTTCTCGTGGGAGCCGCTGGAGGCGACGCAGGTCGCCAGCGTGATCCGGTCGAGGGCCTCGGGCAGCCCCTCGACCGGCGCCAGCCCCGCGTCCACCGCATCGGCGTGCAGGAGGGCGAAGCGCTCATCCCACTCCTGAGCCGTCGCGGCGCCGAGCCGGGCGGCGATCTGCTCGCGGACGGACGCGCTGGAGCGCCCGATGAAGCGCTCGATCACCTCGGCCTCGGTCAGCGGCCAGCCCAGCTCCGCGCCCAGCGCCACCTGCACGCGGGCCGCTATGCGCTCGCTGTCGACCAGGACGCCGTCGCAGTCGAATATCACCAGCCGGACCGGCTCAGTTGGAACGATCATGGGGGAAGGGTAGGGCAGGTCCCCCCGGCCCAGACCGCCGCCCCGTACGCGTCCGGTATCCGATGGGCCAAGTCGGCTGCCCCGTACGGCAATTCGCCCTAGGGTGCGCCCGTACGGAAGTGCTGCGGCACCGCAGTGCGACGGACGACGAACTGGGGGGTTCATGCGTAGATCCAGAGGACCGGCGGCCGCTCTCGCCCTGTCACTGGCCGGCACCGGCGCGATCGTCGGCCTCGGCCCCGTGCCGCAGGCGGCGGCCGTCACCCCGCCCGTGGCCTTCACCGCCGACCCGCTGCCCACCTGGCAGCCCAACGGGGTCGTCTGGGCCCTCGCCGAAGCCGGCGGCACCGTCTTCGCCGGCGGCACCTTCTCCGCCGTGCGCCCGCCCGCGGGCGCGGGCGGCAGCGAGCGCCCGGCGGTCAACTTCGCCGCGTTCGACGCCGCGACCGGCGCCCCGACCTCCTGCACCCTGTCCTTCACCATCGACAGCGGCACCGCCACCGTCCGCGCGCTCACCGTCTCGCCGGACAAGAAGACGCTCTACGCGGGCGGCTACTTCGGCGCGGTCAACGGCACCCCCGTCTCCAGCATCGCCGCCATCGACGTGGCCACCTGCACCGTCAAGCCGTCCTTCCGGCCCGCCTTCGCGGCCACCGTACGGGCCATCGCCGCCACCGCGGACACCGTCTACGCGGCCGGCGACTTCCTCACCGTCGCGGGCCGGCCGCGCGGGCGCTTCGCGGCCGTCGCCGCGGCCGACGGCGCGCTGCGCCCCTTCACGGCCGACGCCGACGAACCGGGCCGCGCGATCGAGGTCACCCCGGACGGGAAGAACGTCCTGCTCGGCGGCGACTTCTTCACCGTCAACGGGACGGACACCCACGCCCTGGCCGTCGCCGACGCCACCAGCGGCGCCCTCACCAAGGCCTACCCCGGCTTCATCGAGACCAACTCGGTCGTCAAGGACATCGCCGCCGACGCCACCGGCTTCTACACCGCCAACGAGGGCACCGGAGGCGGTGTGTTCGACGGCCGCATCGCCCTCGACCTGCCCGGCTTCGGCCAGCGCTGGCGCGACACCTGCCTGGGCGCCACCCAGGCCGTCCTGCCCTACCGGAACGTGCTCTACAGCGCCTCGCACGCGCACGACTGCTCCAGCGTCGGCGAGTTCCCCGACGGGCAGCGCCACCACCTGCTGGCGCAGCCGACCGCGGGCACCGGCAAGCTCGGCTGGTCCCCCGACACCAACGACGGCATCGGCGAGGGCATCGGCCCGCGCGTGATGGCCGTCGGCGCCAAGGCGGACGTCCCCTACCTGTGGGTCGGCGGCGAGTTCACCACCGTCAACGGGGCGGCGCAGCAGAGCCTGACGCGCTTCTCCTCCACCGGCGACACGGGCGCGCCCACCGTTCCCGTCGCGAGCGCCGCCGCCTTCACGCCGGGCGAGGTCCAGGTGCGCTGGCGCACCAGCCTCGACCTCGACGACAGCGCCCTCACCTACCGGATCTACCGCAACGGCGCGGCCACCCCCGTCGGCACGGTCACCGCCGACTCGCTGTTCTTCAGGCGGCCGCAGGCCTCCTGGACCGACACCACCGCCCAGCCGGGCCAGTCGTACACCTACCGGGTGACGGCCACCGACGCGGCGGGCAACGTCAGCGCCCCCTCCGCCCCGGCGGGCGTGACGGTCCCGGTCACCGCCGAGGCCTACCCGAGCCAGGTCCGTGCGGACGGCGCCCAGCTGTACTGGCGCTACGACGACCCGGTCCTGCCGTACGCGGCCGACTCCTCGGCCGCCGGGAACCAGGCGGGCGTGCACCAGGGCGGCCCGGCCCTGCGCCAGTCACCGGGCGCGGTGGGCGGTGCGAGCACGGCGATCGGCTTCAACGGCACCGACGCGCACATCTACGGCGACCGCCGCCAGAGCGTGGGCAGCACCTACAGCATCGAGACCTGGTTCAAGACCGGCACCACACGAGGCGGCAAGCTCGTCGGCTTCGGCAACCAGCAGATCAACGGCAGCAGTCAGTACGACAAGCACATCTACATGACCAATGACGGCCGGCTGGTCTACGGCGTCTACACCGGAGCCACCCGCACCATCACCACGGCCGCCGCCTACAACGACGACAGGTGGCACCACGTCGTCGCCACACAGGGCCCCGGCGGAATGACCCTCTACGTGGACGGCGCCCAGAAGGGCACCCTGAACGTCACCACCCACGAGAACTTCGCCGGCTACTGGCGCACCGGCTTCGACGGCCTCGGCGGCTGGCCCGACCGCCCCGCCGACGAGCACTGGGCGGGCCGGCTCGACGAGACCGCCGTCTACCCCGGCGTCCTCAGCGCGGCGCAGGTCCAGCACCACTTCGCCCTCGCCTCCGCCCCGGCCGACTCGGTCGTGCTGCTGACCGCCGCCGAGGACACGTACGCCAACGCGGGCGCCCCGAGCTCCACCTACGGGACGTCCGGGTCCCTCGCCGTGCGGGGGACCCCGCTGTACACGAGCTACCTCCGCTTCCAGCTGCCGCCCGCGCCCGCCGGCCAGGTCCTCACGTCGGCCGCGCTGAGCGTCAAGACCAGCACCATGGCCGGCGCCGGGACCACCGACACCGTCTCGGTCGTGCCGGTCACCGGCGCCTGGTCGGAGGGCGGGACCACGTACGCCAACCGCCCGGGCACGGGCGCTCCGGCGCTCGGCGCCTTCCCCGGGGTCCCGGACGGCTCGGCGGTCCACACCGCCGGGCTGGACGCGGCCGCCGTGGCGGCCGCGCTCGGCGGCTCCTACAGCCTGGCGCTGACCAGCACCGGGACCGACGCCCTGTGGCTGTGGTCCTCGGAGGCCGCCGCCGACGAGGGGACGCCCCAGCTGCGCCTGACCTTCGGACCCCCGTAGCCCGGGAGCCCCGGCCCGCCGACCGGATCAGCGCGGGCCGGTGGCGCGGTCCGGGCCGGGGGGCTCGACCTCCAGGAAGCGGCGGCCGCGGGGGCCGCGGTAGAGCAGGCACTCCCACCCGTGCCGCTCCAGCTCCGCCGCACACGCCTTCAGGCGTTCCTCTTCCACCCGGGCGGCGCCGCCGCCGGGCGGGCCCGTCCAGGTGACCTCCACCCGGTCCGCACCCGGCGCCACCCGGTACCCGGTCCGCACCCGCCGCCCCGAGCCGTCCACCGCCGACGGGGGGAACCCGGCCGCCTCCAGGACGAGGGCCACCGCGCGCGGCATCAGGCGCAGCTCCCACGGCGCCGGGACCCCCGGCCCGCCGGCGAGCAGCCGGCGGATCTGCACCAGCCCCTCGTACGCGGTGGCCACCTCGGCCGCCCGCCCGGCGGAGGCCGGCTCCGGGCCGTCTCCGGTCGCCGGCTCGAAGCCCGCCCCCTGGGGTTCCGTCACCGCTACCGCCCTCCGCCCCGCCCCGTCTGAGTACGCCGTACCCAACGGCCTGAGTATCCGCCCCGATTCCCGGCCGCGCCGCCGCTGCTGCAATGACGGCATGACCACCACCGCACCAGCACCCGCACCCGCCCGGCCGCGCCTGGGCCACGTGACCGCCGCCGGCTCCGCGCTCGCCGTGGCCCTGGTGCCGCTGGTCGTCGGCGTGCTGATCGCCAAGGGGGTCGCCGCCGACCCGCACGCGCCGGTCAACGCCCTGATCACCGGCGGTGGCCAGCGGGCCGGGCTGCCCCGCGCCGAGTGGAGCCGGCGCGGGCACGGCGCGGTGCGCCGGCTGCGGACGGCCCGCCGGGGCACCGCCCGGTGCTGCGCGGCCGTCCGCGCCCGCCGCCGGGCCCTCAGGTCGCCAGCGGCTCCTGCAGCTCGGTGACCCACTGGTCCCGGTCCGGCGGGCACGCCAGCGTGAGCTCGCGGGCGTAGCCGGCCGAGCGGTGGCCGTTCGCGTCGATCCACCGCGCCAGGGCCTGCGCCGTCGGGAGCACGCCGTCCATCGCGCCCCGGTGGACCACGGTCGCCGCCCGCTCGACCCCGGGCAGTTCGACGATCCGCACCCCGGCTCCGAGGTCCTCCGCGCCGACGGCCGCGGCCACGGGAAGCCCGGCGTGCACCAGGACGGATCCCGGCTCACCGCCCGGGGCCTCCTCGTAGTACGCCAGACCCGGGCCGGCCGGGACGACCCCGGCGGTCTCGACGCGGCGGCACAGGTCCTCGTACAGGGGGCCGATGACCGGCCCGATGTCCTGGGGGGCGTAACTGCCCGCCACCCCGGTCAGCACGGCCAGCCGCACGGGCGGCAGGCTCTTCACGACGATCTCGTCAGCGGGCATGGTCCCCTCGCTCTCGATGGTCCGGAGCCTCGTCTCGACCTGGACCAGGCGGGCCGCGGCCTCGGCCACGGCGGTCTCCAGTTCCGCCCGGCGCAGTCGCAGCATCCCGCGCAGTTCCTCCGTGCCGACCTTCTCGTCCAGCACCGCGCCCACCTGTTCGAGGCTGAAGCCGAGCTCCTTGAGCGCGATGAGGCGGTTGAGGCGGGCCAGCTGGCCCGCCTCGTACGAGCGGTAGCCGGTCAGGGGGTCGACACGCGCCGGGCGCAGCAGTCCGAGGGCGTCGTAGTGACGCAGCATGCGGACCGACACCCGGCCGTGCTTCGCGAAGTCTCCGATGGTGAACATGACGCCTTCCAGTGGACGGCCTGACACGGTGTGAGGGTCAAGTCTGTCCGGCCGGCGGCCGGTCAGCGGCCGTACTGGCGCACGCAGAGGTCCACGACCGACGGCGGGACGGCCCCTTCCGCCGCCTCGCACAGCTCCTCCCCGCGCAGCGGACGCGGCACGCGCGCCGGGGGCGGCTTGGGGGGCCGCGCGTGCCGGGGCGCGGCGGGCTTCGAGGGCCGCTCGGCCGGCGGGCGGGCCCGGCGGACGGGCGGAGCCGGCGCCGGCGGGTCCGGCTCCGGGCCCGCCTCCCGTTCCGGGACGTCGCCCAGCGGCAGGGGCCGCGGTGGCGGGTGGTGGGCGTGGTGCGCGCCGGTGGCGTCGGGCGCGTCCGTGGCGTCCACGGGAGGTACGGAGCCCCGTGCCGGGCCCGCTGCACCGGATTCCGGGCCCACGGAGACGCAGCCGGCGCTCGCGAGGAGCGCGAGGAGGGAGAAGGGCAGGGCGGCCCGGCGTAACTGCATCCGACCACCATGCCGTAGTCCGGGCGGGCCGGATCCCGGCGCTCACGCGTCCGGGTGACCCCGGGACGGCGGGGTACCGGCCCCGGGCGTTGCCGAATCGATTCTTCACGGGGTGGCCGGAAACGGCCCCAGCGGTCGCAGAATGAGCGGGAACGCGATCGGCACGGCACGGCAGTGCGGGCGGCGGGGGAGGCGCGACCCCCGGCGGCTGGTGCCGCCGTGCCCCTCCCCGGACGGAGTCCGGGGGGCCGCGAACCGTCCGCCCGCCCGCCGTACGGAGTGCCGAGCATGACCCAGCCTGCCGCGTCCAGCGTTCCCGACCCCGTATCCCACCTCGATCCCGTCTCCGCCCCCGCCGGGGAAGGGGGGCGCAGTCCCTGGAAGGGGTGGGCGGCCGTGGGGGCCGTTTCGCTCGGGATCTTCTGCCTGATCACCTCCGAGCTGCTGCCCATCGGCCTGCTCACCCCCGTCGGCGCCGCCCTCCACGTCTCCGACGGCACCGCCGGGCTGATGGTCACCGTCCCCGGGCTGGTGGCCGGCTTCTGCGCCCCCCTCGTCACCGTCGGTGCCGCCCGCACGGACCGGCGGCACCTGCTGTGCGCACTGATCGCCCTGATGGCCGCCGCCAATCTCGCCGCCGCGTTCGCCCCGGACTTCACCGTGGTCCTGGCCGCCCGGCTGCTCGTCGGCGTCAGCGTCGGCGGGTTTTGGGCCATCGCGGGCGGCCTCGCCGTCCGGCTGGTCCCGGCGCACCACGCCGGCCGGGCCACGGCCCTCATCTTCGCCGGGGTCCCGACCGCCTCCGTGCTCGGCGTCCCCGCCGGGACCCTCCTCGGCGAACTCGGCGGCTGGCGCGCGGCCTTCGCCGCGGTCGGCGTCCTCGGCGCCCTCACGCTGGCCGCCCTCCTGCTGCTGCTCCCCGCGCTGCCCCCGGCCGGGCCCGTCACCTCCCGGGAGCTGCCCGCCCTGCTGCGCCGCAATCGCGGGGTCCGGGCCGGAGTGATCGTCACCTTCCTGGTGGTCACCGGCCAGTTCGCCGCCTACACCTTCGTACGGCCGATCCTGCGCGACGTCTCCGGCGTCGACTCCGGGCTGGTCAGCACCCTGCTCCTCGGTTACGGGCTCGCCGGGGTCGCCGGCAACTTCCTCGCCGGGCCGCGCGATGCCCGGCGTACGCTGCTCACCGTCAGCGGCACCCTCACCGTCGTGCTGGCGCTGATCGCCGTCCTGCCCGGAGCCGTCGCCGGGACCGCGCTGCTGCTGCTCTGGGGCCTGGTCTACGGCGGGGTCTCCGTCAGCCTGCAGCGCTGGATGCTCCACGCCGCGCCGCAGGCGGCCGAGGCGGCCTCCTCCCTGATGGTGGCCATGTTCAACTTCGCCATCGCGGCGGGAGCCCTCGCCGGCGGGCTCGCGGTGGACGGCGTCTCCGTGCCCGCGGCCCCGCTCACGGGAGCGGCGCTGATGCTGGCGGCCGCCCTCACGGTGGCGGTCACCTCCCGAAAGGACCGCGACCGGGACCGCGACCGCGACCAGGACCGGGACCGGGACCTGGAGCCGACCCGGGACCGCGCCGTCGGGATCCCCGACCACCACCCGGCCGCGTCCGCCGGGGCCGCCGGTCCGGTGCCGGAGCAGAAAGGATGGATGGGGCGGAACGGACACCCGGCTTGACGAAGCGGTCGCGGACGGAAAGAGTCCGCTCAAGAGCCACCGAATGATCCGCACTCCGGAGAAGTCCCAGATGCCGATATCCGCCCGCGCCCCGCTCACCGTGCCGGCCCCGGGGGCGGGCACGGCCCTCGCCGCCCGGCGGCGCTGGGCCTGACCGGCTGGACGGGGGCCGGTACCGCACCGCCGCACCGGCCCCCGTCCGCGCCCGGAGACAACCGTGTCCCCACACCCCGATGAGAGCGGTCCCGAGCCCGACGACCGCCTGTTCGTACGCCCCTACGTCGCCGTCTCCGACGGCCCGTCCGGCTCGGCGTACCCCGCCTGGCCGTCCGGGCCGGCGTTCCCGGAGCCGGACCACGTGACGGAACCCCTTCCGGTGGTGCCGCCCGCACCCGCGCCCCCGGCGTCCCCCCGGCGCGCCGCCCGGGAGCAGGCCGCCGCCGCGCGGCGGGGGAGCCGGCTGCCGCTGGCCGTCCTCGCGCTGCTGGCCCTGGCCGGCGGGGCGGGCACGCTGGCGTTCCTGATGAGCGGGCCCGCACCCGAGCCCGCTCCGGCCTCCCTCCACCCCGACCTGGCCGTACCGGCGCTGCCCGCCCGCAGCCCGGGCGCCGGGGAGCCCAGCGTGCGGAGCCGGGCCGCCACCGGGACGCCCCCGGCCTCCGCCACCGCGCGCACCCCCTCCGCCACCCCGTCCTCGGCGAAGCCCGCGACGAGCCCCCCGGGTGCCGGCAAGCCCTCGCCGAAGCCGGCGGCCGGCACGTCCCGGACGCTGCGCCCGGGTGACCGGGGGCCCGACGTCAGCGCCCTCCAGGAGCGGCTCTACGGGCAGGGGTTCACGTACGTCTCGGTGACCGGGGTCTACGACGGCCAGACCAAGCGCGGCGTCGCACAGCTCCAGCGGGACCGGGACATCCAGGGCGACCCGAAGGGCGTCTACGGACCCGCGACCCAGGCGGCCTTCGGCTGAGCCCGCCTGCGCGCGGCGCAGGCTAACACCCCGATTTCCGCTGGACCAGCGGAAATGGCGGGGCCGAGAGTGGTGCGGTCATGCCACATCCCCGTCGCCGTCCCAGGAGGCGCCCATGTCCACCCTGCGGGTCACCGTCGAAGAACTGACCGTCCACGAGCACCCCGACGCCGACGCGCTGGAGCTGGCCCAGGTGGGCCTCTACCGCGCCGTCGTCGCCAAAGGCGCCTACCGCACCGGCGACTTCGCCCTCTACATACCCGAACAGGCCGTCCTCCCGGCCCCCCTGATCGAGGAACTGGGCCTGACCGGCCGGCTGGCCGGCGGCTCCCGCGACCGGGTCAAAGCGGTCCGGCTGCGCGGGGAGCTCTCGCAGGGGCTGGTCTGCAGGCCCCGCGCCCTGGCCGGCGTGGACCTCGCCGCGGCGGCGAAGGAGGGCACCGACTTCGCGGAGGCGCTGGGCATCGTCAAGTGGTCGCCACCCGTGCCCACGACGATGGACGGCGAGGTCGAGGCGGCCCCCGACCTGCTGCCGTGGGTGGACATCGAGAACCTCCAGCGCTACCCGCGGATCTTCGAGCCGGGCGAGCCCGTCGTCCTCACGGAGAAGCTCCACGGCACCGCCTGCCTGCTGACCTACGTCGCCGCGGAGGAGCGCGTCCTGGTCTCCTCCAAGGGCGTCGGCGCCAAGGGGCTGGCGCTCAAGGAGGACGAGCGCAACGTCTACTGGCGTGCCGTACGCGGCCACGGCGTCGCGCTCGCCGCGGCCCGGCTGGCCGAACGGCTGGGCGCGAGCCGGGTCGGCGTCTTCGGCGAGGTGTACGGGGCCGGGGTGCAGGACCTGGCGTACGGGGTCCAGGCCGCGACGGCGGACACGCCGCCCGGCTACGCCGTCTTCGACGTGTCCGCCGAGATCGACGGCCAGGTGCGCTGGCTGGACCCTGCGCAGGTGCTGCGGCCCGGCGAACTCCCGCTCGTACCCCGCCTCTTCGAGGGGCCGTACGACCCGGAGGCGGTGCTGGAACTGGCGAGCGGCCGGGAGGGCGTCTCCGGACGAGGCCTGCACCTGCGCGAGGGCGTCGTCGTCCGGCCGGCGGCCGAGCGGTACAGCCCGGTGGTCGGCGGACGCGCCATCGCGAAGGCGGTCAGCCCGGCGTACCTGACGCGCAAGGGCGGCACCGAGTACGAGTGAGGCGGCCCGCACGGTGCGGGCGGCGTTGCGCACGGCGGTGCGGGCGGCCTTCCGTGATGGGATGGGGCAGGTCGATTCCGCCGGTTCACGGAGAGGCCGCAGCCATGTCGCAGGACACCGAGGGCACCATGAGGGCGATGACGTACGAGACGTACGGCGGGACGGAGGTGCTCGCCGAGTCCCGACTGCCGGTCCCCAAGGTCGCGCCCGGCGAGGTCCTCGTCCGCGTCCGCTGCGCCGCGGTCAACCCGGTCGACTGGAAGATCATGTCGGGCGGGCTCGACGGCATGATGGACACCGTGTTCCCCGTCGTCCCGGGCTGGGACGTGGCCGGCACCGTCGAGCGGGTCGGCATCGACGCCCCCGAGTTCACGCCGGGCGACGAGGTCATGGGCTACGCCCGCAAGGACTGGGTGCACGGCGGCACCTTCGCCGAGTTCGTCAGCGTCCCCGTACGGTGCCTCGCGCCGAAGCCCGCTTCGCTGGACTGGGGGCAGGCGGCCGGCCTGCCGCTGGCCGGGCTCACCGCCTACCAGCTGCTCACCCGCCTGGGAACCGGCGCGGGCGACACGGTCCTCGTCCACGGGGCGGCGGGCGGCGTCGGCTCCCTCGGCGTCCAGATCGCCCGCGCCCTCGGCGCCCGGGTCATCGGCACCGCCTCCCCGCGCAACCACGACCGACTGCGCGAGCTCGGCTGCGAGCCGGTCGCCTACGGGGACGGCCTGACCGAACGCGTCCGCGCCCTCGCCCCCGAGGGCGCCACCGTCGTCGCCGACTTCGTCGGGGGCGTCCTCGACGTCACCCGCGCCGTCCTGGCCGCCGGCGGCCGCCACGCCTCCATCGCCGACCACACCGTCCTCGGGGCGGGCGGCCAGTGGATCTGGGTCCGCCCCGACTCCGCGGACCTCGCCGCTCTGGGCCGCCTCGCCGACTCGGGCCGGCTGACGGTCACGGTCGCCCGGACCTTCCCGCTGTCGGACCTGGCCGCCGCCTTCGCCCTCAGCCAGGAGGGCCACACCGCGGGCAAGATCGTCATCGAGGTGTGAGGCCGCCCCGGCGTCCCTTCACCGGGCCCGGCCCCTGCGGTGAGGTCAGGTGAGGTCCGGGACCTCACCCGACGCCGCCCAGGCGACCTCCACCCCCGCGAGCCCCGCCGCCCACGGCGCCGCCAGCGCCGCCAGGGCGGCGGCGTCCGGCGGGGTGGGTCCCAGGCCGACGGCGTAGCGGGCCAGGGTGGCGGTCCGCTCGAAGGGGCGGGGCCAGGCATGGGCGTCCGGGAGCGCGGCGAGCAGGGCCCGCAGCCGGCCCCGGGCCCGGCCCAGCCGCTCCTCGAACTCCCCGGGCGCGTCCGCCCGTACGCTCACCACCGCCCACGCCGCGTGCCGGCGGTGCAGCGGCGGCGGCGACAGCAGCCCGCCGAAGCCGTCCGGCTCCGCCTCCAGCAGCTCCCAGGCCGCGTACAGCTCCTGGACCAGCAGGTCCCGCAGACCGGGACCCACCTGCGCCGTGCAGCTGCGCACCGGCGCGCAGGGGGTGAGGACCGTGACCGGGTCCGCCGCACCGCCCGCCCCGCCCGACGGGAGCAGGGACACCGGCTCGCTCCAGTCCCAGGCGGCCCAGCCACCGAAGAACTCCCTGCGCAGCGCGCCGGGGGAGCGGTCCGCGGCCTCCCGGACGGTCCGTGCCGCCAGGACGGCCCAGGCCAGTCCCGGCAGCCCCCCGAACGGTGCCGAGTCCAGCCCCCGCGCCCGCGCCCAGGCCTTGACCTCCCGCGCCAGCCGGGCGAAGGCGGCGTGCTCCGCACCCACCGCCTCCCGTACCGCCCCGGCGTCGGCGAGCGCGCTCAGCGCGACGGCCGCCGCCCCGCCCAGCTCCGCCCGCCGGGCCACCGCGAGCGCCGGGTCCAGTGCGCCGGCGCCGACCACCACCAGGTCCACGTCCAGCCCGGACGCGGACAGCCGCAGCCCCGGCACCCGCGCGCCCGTCACCTCCCGCAGCCGCCGGGCACCGGGCAGCGCGGCCGCCACCCGCGCCCGCACCCCGGCGGCGTCCCCCGGCCCGGGCAGCACGGCCACCAGGTCCAGGTCGGCCCCCGGCAGCGCGCACCCCATGGCGCGGGAACCGGCCGTCCCCACCAGGCCCTCCGGCAGGGCCGCCGCGATCCGCGCCGCGACCTCCTCGGCGGCGCCCGCCACCTCGACGGCCCCGGCCGGGGCCTCGGGCGGCGTCCAGCGCACCGCACCGGTGCCCAGCTCCACCACCGCCCGCACCCGCATCGGCCCGTCCCCGCGCCGCGACAGCACCGCGAGCTCCCCGACCTGGGCCGTGCGCCCGCCGGGGCCGAGCCGCTCCGCGAACTCCCGCTCCGCCCGCAGCGGGTCCCCGCTGCGGCCCAGCGTCAGGTGCGGGGTCCAGCCACCGGCAGACCCCCGGCACCCCGGGAACCGGTCGGCGAGGGCGTCGCGCAGCGCGTGCCACGGCGCGTCGCCGCCCTCGCCCGCCGCCGGGTCCAGCCACAGGGTGGCGTCCTCCCGGTGCCCGAAGGAGTGCACGCCCTCCAGCCGGGCGGTGAACGGCCGCGTCGCCGCCGCGACCTGCGCCAGCAGCGGCAGCGCCTCCTCGAAGGACGACTCGGGCACGAAACCGGACAGCAGGTTCACATGCGCCGGCCAGCGCTCCGCCTGCGGGTCGTGCGCCCGGCGCAGCTCCTCGACGACCGGGTCCGGTGGCGCCGGCCACGCCACGGCCGTCCGCGCCGTCGCGGCCGCCGCGCACCGCTCGGCTCCGGCGTCCGCCGTCCCGTACTCGACGGTGGCCTCCACCCCGAAGTGGTCCGAGACGAACAGCCCGTCGGGCCCGGGGGAGTCGCCCCGCAGTGCGGCCTCCCGCACCAGCGCGCCGCCCGACGGCCGCAGCAGGATGCGGTCCAGGCGGGCCGCCCGCCCCGACAGCGAGCCCACCGCCGCCAGCGGGTTGACGCCCGGGTCGAAGGTCGGGGTGTCGTCCTGCGGCCCGTGGACGTCGTTCCACGCGTCCCGCAGCCCCAGAGCGGCGGCCGGCCCCTCGGCCCCGGAGCGGCCGTCGTTGAAGTCGCCGAGCAGCGCGATCCCGGCGTCGATCCCGCCCAGCCCCTCGGCCAGGCGCGCCAGTTCGGCCTCCCGCCGGCCGGCGCCGTCCTCGGTGTGGTCGCTGGTCAGGTGTGTCGCGGCGACGACCAGCGGCCCGCCGGCGGTGTCCACGGTGACGGCGGCGACCGCCTTGTGCGGGCCGAGCGCGTGCACCCCGGCCTCGCGCACCGGCAGCCGGCTCAGCACCAGCAGCCCGCTGTCGGCCACGTCCGCGCCCTGCGGATCGGTGCCGAGCGCGTACCCGTCCCGCACCCACGGCGCGGCCAGCAGCAGCGCGAGCAGCGCCGGCTCGACCTCCTGGAGGGCGATGACGTCGGCGTCGGCCGCCGCCAGGCCGGCCAGCAGCATCGGCCTGCGCAGGGCGGTGGCGATGCGCGGGGCGTCGTACCGGTCCCACAGGGTGTTCCAGGTCAGCAGCCGCACGCTCGCCGCGGGACGCGCGGCCGGCGCGGGCCGCACCGGCCGCCAGTCGCCGGCCGAGGCGTCCCACGCGTGCGGGATCCGGGCCGTGAAGAACGGGGCGTTCAGCAGGCGCCGCTCGCGCACCCGCCCGGCCCGCGTCGTGTCGATCCGGTCCACCCCGGTGGCCCGGTCCCACACCAGCTCACCGTCCGCCTCGACGAACAGCACCCGGTGCCAGGGGATGTCGCCGCCGGGCACGAACGAGGGCAGCGGCACCCGTTTCGGCGCGGCCCCGCGCTGGAGCAGGCCGAGCGTGAACCGCGCCGGATCGAAGCGGGGGTCCCAGCGGACCTGGTGGTAGAGCTGCTCGCTGGTGCGCATCAGACGTCGTCCTCTTCGTCGCTCCCGGCCCCGCCGTGCGGCGCCAGGTGCCCTGCCCTGTCCTCGACCGCACCGGACGCCCCGACGTACCAGGTCCGGTGCGCCTGCCCCGGGTACGGCGGGCTGAACCGCCGCAGCTGCGCCGCCAGCACGGACTCCGGCACCGGGTGGGGGCGTACGGCGTTGCGCCGCGCCAGCTCCGCCTCCCCGACCAGCACCACCACCCGGGTGACCAGCGCGTCGCGGCGCCGGGCGACCGCGCCGGCCAGCCCGCGCTGCTGCTCGGTCAGGGAGGTGGCGTCCCACACCACCGTCCCCCCGGCGGCCAGCGCCGCGTCGAGCCGCTCCAGGCCCTCGCGCAGCACCTCCGGATTGGCCCGCTGGTCGGCGCGCGCACCCCGGGCCGCGCGCAGGTCGTCCAGGGCGACGTACGCGTCGACCCCGGGCAGGGTCCGCGCGAAGGTGGTCTTCCCGCTGCCCGAGGGCCCGCACAGCTGTACCAGCCGCGGGTACGCCGACCCGTCCCGCCAGCGCCAGGTCGCGGCCACCGCCTCCTGCGCCGTGGACAGCGAACCCCGCCCGAAGGCCTCGCGGGCCTCGGCCCAGCACCGGTCGGCGGCCTCGGCGTCCAGCCCGGCGAGGGCCTCGCGCAGCCCAACCCGCAAGCCCCCGAGGGGGTTCGGGCCGAGCAGGCCGGCCTCCTCCGCGCACAGCGCCGACCACTCGGCGCACTCCAGCTCCCCGGCCGTCGCCGGGAGCCCCGCGGCCAGCGCGTGCAGCACCCCGAGGTCGGCCGCCGCGGCCATCCGGACCAGCCCGGCCCGCCGCTCGTCCTCCGGGAACGGCCGCCGCAGCGCCGGGTACAGCCCCACCAGGTCCGCCACCCGCCGCGCCGTCCGCATCCCGAGCGGCCCCGCCGCGAGCCGCGCCCCGAGGGCGGCCCGGGGGCGGCGGTGCAGCGCGGCGGCCAGGACCCCGGCCAGCCGGGAGTCCCCGGTGCGGCCGGCGCCGTCGAGCCGGGCGGTGACCTCGGCCACGGCACGCTCCGCCGCGGCGTCGGCCGGCTCCTCCGTCCCGAGGGCGGCCAGCAGCCCGGCGGTGTCGGGCTCGGAGCCGGAGCGGACCGCCCACAGGGGAGCGCCCGGGCCGAGCCCGTTGGGCACGACGGGGGCGTTCATCCAGTGGGTGCCGGTCTGCACGTGGCCGCCCCGCACCCACTTGGCGACGTAGCGGCCGAAGTCCGCGCGGCCGAAGCCGGCCGTCGTGCGGACCACGTAGCCCTCCTGGCGGGTGGTGTCGACCCGCAGCCGGCGCAGCGCCCGCTCGTCGTAGGTCCCGCGCCACAGCACCTTCGGGACGGGGATGCCGAGCCGGCCGAGGAAGCGCACCGTGCGGTCCCAGTCGAGGCACTGGTCGCCGTCCCACACCGAGAACCCGTAGAACCAGCTGTCGAGTTCTGCGTAGGCGAGGGAGTGGCGGGCGTACAGGTTCTCCCCGCACACCCGCCACCCGGCGGGTATCCCGGCGCCGATCCGCCCCTGGAGGCCCTTGACCCAGGCGCGGGAGGGGTGGTGGCCGGAATCGAGGGAGCGGGCGTGCAGCCCGTCCGCGTACAGGGTGGTGTTCTCCCCGTCGAGCTTCTCGGTGACGACCACCTCGCGCCCGGCCAGTGCCGAAGTCCCCGCGGCGCGCACGTCGTCGGCGGTGGCGCCGGGGGACCACGGCAGGTGGGCCGTGCGGGGGTAGTGCGTACGCATGACGGGCTCCAGCGCGGGGGACGGGGTGCCCGGTCACCCTACGTATCCGCCGCGGCGGGCTTCCACCCAATTCGGCCGGAGCGGGCGCTCCCGAGGGGCGCGGCCGGAAACGGTCTAACGGCACAGCGCGGCGATGGCCGGGTCCACCACCCCGCGGGCCGCCTCGCACAGGGGGGCCATGTCGTACGAACGCCGCGGTGCCGGACGGGGCTTGGGCCGTACGGGTTCCCGGGTGCGCGGCTTCGCGGCGGGGGCGCGGTGTGCGGGGCGGGCGGGACGCGGCGGGCGGTCGTCGGAGCGGGCCCGGGGCGGGTGTCCGGCGGCGGGCTGCCGGCCGGCCTCGCCGGGAGCTGCCGGGGCGGCCTCGGAGGCGAGCGCGGGCGACGGCTCCTGCGGCTCCGGCGCGGGCCCCAACGGAAGCCCCTCCGACGCCGGTTGCCGGGGCGCCCCCACCGTACGCGCGGGCCCCGGCGCCTCGGCGGGCCCCGGTGCCCGGACGGTCACGCACCCGGTGGTCAGCACCAGCGCGGCGAGCATCAGGGACAGGAGCGGCGGCGGGGTCGGGCGCGACGGCATCCGCCCACCCTGCCGTACGGGAGCACCGGCGGTCGCGCCCGCTCACACGGACGGGTGAGCGCCTCCACCGGGTCGCCGGGAGGTCCCGTGACCCGGTACGTGGTCGGACCAGCTGCTTTCACACCGCCGGTCCGCACGACGGACCGTATCAAGATCGACATAATCTGGTCATAAGGAGGTATCGGGGCGGTAAAAGGATCTTACGGCGGCGTGCCGGGAGCGGCGGCCGGCCGCCGTAACCCGCAGGCCGCCCCCGCTGTTGCACGCACGACGGGTCCACCCACGGTGAACGGAGTACCGATGCCGCAGCTGACCGACGACCCGGAACGGGCGGGCACCTGGATGACCCCGGCGGAGTACGGGGCCTCCCGCGCCGTCCTGTGGACCGGAGCGACCGTCCTCGTCACCGACCCCGACGGGCGGGTCCTCGTCCAGAGCGTCGACTACCGCCGCGACCGGCTGCTGCCGGGCGGCGCCGTCGACGCGGGAGAGGCGCCCTCGGCCGCCGCGGCCCGCGAGATGCGCGAGGAACTCGGCATCGACGGCCACTACCCGCGCGGACTCGCCGTGGACTGGGTCCCCGCGGACGCCCCCGGCTTCCCGCCCGAGATGCGCTTCCCCGGCGAGATCCTCCACGTCTACGACGGCGGCACCTGGACCCCGGAACGCATCGGCTCCGTCCGCCTGCCCGCCCAGGAGGTCACCGGCATCGACTTCGCCGAGCCCGCCGACCTGCCCGCCCTGATGGACGCGGGCGACGCCCGCCGCGCCCTGTCCGCCCTCCGCGCCCGCGTCAACGGCGGCGGGCCCGCCCTGCTGGAGGACGGCCGCCCCACCACGCCCACCGCCCTGGACCGGCTCGGGGTGCTGCGCACCCGCCGTGCCCCGCAGCACGGCACCTGGCACCCGGGCCCCGTCCCCGCCCACCTGCCCGTACGGGACCGCACGGGCTGGCTCTTCGCCCCGGACGGCCGGGTGCTGCTGCTCGTCGCCCGCGCCACCGGCGCCGTGCACCTGCCCTCCCACCGGGCGGAGCACGCCGTCGCGGCGGTGCCGCTCGGCTACCGGTACGCCGACCAGCAGGCCCACGCCCGTACCGCGGCCCGGCTCACGGCGCTCTCCCCGGCCGCGGACCCGGCGTACGCCCGGCTGCTGGCCACCCCCGAGCAGGTACGGGAGCTCAGCGACTGGGGGCCGGCCGGGCGGCACGAGCTCGCCTCCGTCCACGCGGCCCGCGCCCACCTCGGCCTGCCCGCGCCGCCGCGCACCCCGCCGGTGGAACTGCCCGAGCAGGGGCTGCGCTGGTGAGGGACCCGTACCGCCAATGCGGGGCCCGCGGCGGCCCGTCCCGCAGCATGGGGCCATGACCGACAGCGTGATCGACTACACCCTCTACATCCAGGCCGACCCCGCCCGCGTCTGGGAGGCCCTCACCGACCCCGCGTACACCCGGCGCTACTGGGGTCTCAGCTTCGAGACGGACTGGGCGGTGGGCTCGACGATGGACTGGGTCGAGCGGGGGGCCCGCACCAGCGACCCCGAGCAGGTGGTCCTCGACTGCGTCCCCGACCGCCGGCTGTCCTACACCTGGCACACCTTCAGCCCCCAGTGGGCGGCCTCCGCCGGCATCGCCGAGGAGCTGCGGGCCGAGCTGGCGGGCGAGCCGCGCACCCGGGTGACGTACGAGATCGAGCCGGTCGGGGACACCCTCGCCCGGCTCACCGTCCGCCACGAGGGGTTCACCCCGGGCGGCACCCTCTTCGGCATGTGCGCCGACGCCTGGCCCCTGCTCGTCTCCAGCCTCAAGACCCTCCTGGAGACCGGCGCCCCGCTGCCGGAGGCCCGGCCGGCCCCGGGCGGCGCCTCAGGGCAGTGACCAGATCCGGGTCGTCACGACGTAGAACACGAGCACCCAGAACACGGTCGCCACCGCGACGGTCCCGAGGCCGATGAGGTTGGTCCGGGCCGGCCGCTCCGTGGGGGACGGCCGCAGCCACCGCTTGAGCAGCGGGTTCACGTAACGGGGCATCGTGAAGAAGCTCATGGTGAAGCTCGACAGCAGGTTGCCCACCAGCAGCCCCAGCCACAGCGGCATCCTCAGCGGCGACAGGGCGAGCGTCAGCAGCACCACGGTCGGATACAGGCCGACCCAGACCGCGAGGGCGGTCTTGGTCTCCGACGGCGCCGGCGCCTCCCTGCCGTTCTCCGCGAAGGCGAACCAGCTGCCGAAGGAGTTGTCGACGGTGCGCAGCTTGAAGTCGTCGAACTTCCGGCCCTCGGCGAGGACCTCCTGCCGCTTGTCCGAGGTCAGCCAGGCGTCGAGGTGCTCGGCGGTGTCGTAGCGGTACAGGGTGGTCCACTCGTCCTGGAGGCCCTCCACCGGGCGGAAGACCTCGCTGCCCCGGAACCCCTCGAACGTGCTCTCCGCATGGCTCATGCGGCGCTGCCAGGCGAGGAATTCCTCGACGTGGCCCGGGTGGACGCGGTGGGTGACCACGACGGTCACCAGCGGGTCGGTCGGCCGGGAGCCGCCGCTGATGACCTGCTGGGTCGCCGGTCCGTCGAAGTACTGCTCGCCGACGTCGAGGAGCCGCTGCCGGGTCGCCCCGTTCATCCAGGCCTGGAGGTGGGCGATCGAGTCGAACCGGTAGACGACCACCCAGTCGGGCTGGAGCGGCGTCGGCGGGGACACCTCGGCGCCGAGGTAGCCGGGGTAGTCGGCCGCGGCGGCGTTGACCCCGTACTGCCACTCCTCGTACTCCCGCTCCCGCCCAGGCAGGACCTTCCGGCCGATGATCACCGTGGCGGAGGCGTCCGGGTCCCCGGGCCCCGTGTTCACCGTCCCGGACCCGTCCGCGCGGCGCGGCTCTCCCCCAGCCGGCCGTAGATCCGCTCGGGGGTCAGGGGCAGCTCGCGGAACCGTACGCCGGTGGCGTCGCGCAGCGCGTTCGCCAGGGCGGGGGCCACCGGGTTGATGCAGCATTCCGCGATGCCCTTGGACCGCAGCGGCCCGACGGAGTCCGACGACCCCACCAGGAGCACCTCGGTGCGCGGGACGTCGGCGTAGGCGGGGATGCGGTAGTCGCGCAGGCTCGGGTTGGCCATCGCGCCGTCCGCGTCGACCCGGTGGTTCTCGGTCAGCACGAACCCGATGCCCTGGGCCACGCCCCCCTCGATCTGCCCGCGCACCTGCGCCGGGTTGATCAGCACGCCGGCGTCGGCCGCCTGGACGCTGTGCAGGATCCGGATCTCGCCCGTCACCGGGTGCACGGCGATGCGGAACCCCTGCGCGTTGGAGGTGACGCTGCGGGGCGAGCCGTACGCCTTGCGGGCCGCGGTGAACCGGATGCCGCGCGCCCGGGCCGCGGCGACGAGCTCGGCCAGCGCGACGCGCTGGTCGCCGCAGACCACGTACTCGTCCTCCAGCGCGCACATCACGACGTGGACGCCGGTGCGGGCGGCGGCGAACTCCAGGATCCGGTCGCGCACCGCGCCGGCCGCCCGCAGGACCGCGTTGCCCGCGACGAAGAGCCCGGCGCTGGCGAAGGCACCGGTGTCGAACCCCGTGCGGTCGGTGTCGGACTGCACCAGACGGATCCGCGAAGGCGTCGTCCCGAGCCGGCCGGCGGCGATCTGGACGTGCCCGGTGGAGGTGCCCTCGCCGAACTCGACCGTGCCGACCGCCAGTTCGTACACGAGGTCGTCGCCGAGCGTGACCCAGGCCTCGGAGATGTGCTCCGTCGGGGGCGCGGTCTCGTGCAGGGAGCACGCCACCCCGGTCCCGACGAGCCAGCCGGGGCCGGGAGGGGGGCTGCCGTCCGTACGGGCCAGGGCGCCGGCCACCAGGCCGAGGCACGCGCCCAGCCCGTCCTCGCTGAACGTCACGTCGTCGGGGCCCTCGTGCATCGCCACGAGCGGGTCCCCGGGCCGCACGACGTTGCGGCGCCTCAGCTCGACCGGATCCATGTGCAGGGCCAGTGCCAGCTCGTCCATGGCCGACTCCACGGCGAAGGCCGGCTGGGTCATCCCGTAGCCGCGCAGCGCCCCGCTGGGAACGGTGTTCGTGTACACGGAGTACGCGTCGTACTTCTTGTTCGGGCAGCGGTAGAGCATGACGGCGGCGCCGCCCGCGTACAGGGTCTCCCCGCCGTGGTTGCCGTAGGCGCCGGTGTTGGACACGTTGCGCACCTGCACCGCGGTGAGCGTGCCGTCCGCCTTCGCGCCGAGCCTGACCGTCAGCTTCATCGGGTGCCGTGGCGAGGCGGTGGTGAACTCCTCCTCGCGCGTGAACTCGTAGCAGACGGGCCGGCCCGTGTCGAGGGCGGCCAGCGCGGCCAGGTCCTCCGAGACGACCTCCTGCTTGCCGCCGAAGCCGCCGCCGACGCGCTTGCAGAACACGCGCACCTGGTCGGGGCGCAGGGCGAAGAGGTAGGCCAGTTTGAGCCTCGCGATGGACGGCGACTGGGAGCTGGTGCGGACGTTGAGCCGGCCGTCCTCCGTCCAGGCGATCGAGCCGTGGGTCTCCAGGTGGACGTGCTGCACGCGCGGGGAGGAGTACGTGCCCTCGTGGACGACGTCGGCCGCGGCGAACCCGGCGTCGACGTCGCCGATGTGGGAGTGGATCTCGAGGAGCAGGTTGCGGGCGCTGTCGCGGACGAAGGGGTCCTCCGAGCCGTGCAGCCGCGGCGCCCCCTCGGCCATGGCCTCCTCGGGGTCGAACACCGCCGGCAGCACCTCGTACTCCACGGCCACCCTGCGGCAGCCCTCCTCGGCCGCTGCGGGAGTGTCGGCCAGGACCGCGACGACGCGCTGGCCGACGAAGCGGACCGTGTCGTCCAGGAGGTAGGTGTCGTCCGGATCGACGAGGTGGTCGGTGTGGAGCGCGGTGGTGAAGCGCCTGCGCGGCACGTCCTGCCAGGAGTAGACGCGGTGCACCCCGGGGACCGCGAGCGCGGCGCTCCTGTCGACGGAGACGACCCGCGCGTGGGCGTGCGGGGAGTGCAGCACCTTCAGGTGCAGCATGCCCTCCATCCGGGTGTCCATGGTGAACTCGGCGCGCCCGGTCACCACGTCCTCGGCGGCCGGGGCCCCCACGTTCGTCCCGACCGCCCTCGCGGGCGCGGCTTTCTCCACGTGGGCGACGCCGTTGACGGCGTCCTCGATGGCCCGGTAGCCGGTGCAGCGGCACAGGTTGCCCTTGAGGGCTCTCGGCAGGTCCGCCTTCTGGGCGTCGGTCAGGGCGGCCGCCGTCATGATCATCCCGGGGGTGCAGAAGCCGCACTGGAAGCCGGGCGCGTCGCGGAAGCGCCGCTGCACGGGGTGCAGGTCGCCGGGCGCCCCGAGCCCCTCGACGGTGGTCACGGCGCGGCCCTCCGCGCGGAAGGCGGGGGTGATGCAGCTGTGCACGGGCACACCGTCCAGCCACACCGTGCAGGCGCCGCAGTCGCCGGCGTCACAGCCCTTCTTGACACCGAAGTGGCCGAGCGAACGCAGGAAGGTGCGCAGGCACTGTCCGGGAGCCGGCTCCTCCTCGAACGCGCTGCCGTTGACGAGGTAGGTCATGCCGGGCCCCCGGAGGCGAGTTCGCGGCGGATCTCCTCGGCGAAGTGCCGCGTCAGATGGCGGCGGTGGCCGGGGGTCCCGTTGGGGTCGTCGAACCAGACGTCGGCGGGGACGGCGTCGATGCTCTGCCGCAGCGTCGCGGCGTCGGGCATGTGGTCGAAGGCGAACCGCACGGGCCGGGTGGTGCCGGCGGTGACGGTCAGCAGCAGGTTGCTCGTCCCGGGCGCCTGCGTGCCGATCAGGAACACCGTCGAGCGGCCGAGGCGGGTCAGGGAGAAGCGCCGGTGCGCGGCGCGTTTGGCCAGGGCGTGCGCCGGAACGTCGATGCGGCGCAGGACCTCGCCGGGGGCGAGGACGTTGCGGTGGTCCCCGGTCACGAAGTCCAGGGCGTCGACCGTGCGCACGGTTCCGTCGGCGGCCCACAGCTCGTAGCGGGCCTCCAGGGCGACCGTCAGCGTGATCATCGGGCCGGCGGGAAGGGACATGCAGATGTTGCCGCCGACGGTGGCCGCGTTCCAGACCTTGAACGAGGACAGGAAGGCCTCGCAGGCGGTCCTGACGAGGTGGCCGGCCCCGGGCCAGTCGGGCGGCGCCCGGAAGGAGTACAGGTCGCGGACGGTGCAGGTCGCGCCGATCTCGAGGCCGGCGTCGCTCGGGACGAGGGGCTCCCAGGGCAGGGCGGTCAGGTCGATCAGGCGCCGCAGGTGCGGCTGCTCCGCGGAGTACAGCCAGGTGCCGCCCGCGAGCCACGCGTCGCCTTCGCGCCAGTCGGCGCCCGGCCGGTCGGAGGGCCGGCGCACGACCTCGGTGACGGTGTTGAGATCCATGGGGAACGGACTCCCTCACGACGGACTCACGACGGACTCACGACGGACTCATGACGGGTTCCCAGCGGACCCGCGACGGACCCGAGGCGCTGCGCGACGAAGATCCTTTCCAGGATAGGGCGCGGGCCCGGCCCCTGCCATGCAGGCCCGTCCGCCGCCCCGCCCGCACGGAATTCCTTGATCACCGGCGGAGTTCACGTGTACGGACCACACACGAGGAGGCCGACAGCATGGCACGTGAACACCACCGGGTCGTCATCACCGCGGCGGGGCGGGACTTCGGGCGGACCCTGGCCCTCGGTTTCGCCGCGCGGGGCGCAGAGGTGCACCTCTCCGCCCGCACCCTCGAAGGTGCCGAGCGCGTCCGCGCGGAGATCACCGCCCAGGGGCACGACCCCGACCGGGTCCACGCGTACGCCTGCGACCTCACGGACCCGGCCTCGGTGCGGGCGTTCGCCGCGGCGGTCGCGGCCCGTGCGGACCACGTCGACGTCCTCGTCAACAACGGCTCCCGCTACCAGCACGGGACGGACCTGCTGTCCGCCTCCGACGAGGACGTCGTGGACACCCTCGCCTCCGGGGCCACCGGAACCGTCCTGGTGACCAAGGCCTTCCTCCCCCTGCTCCGCGCGTCCGACAGGCCGGACATCGTGACCATGGTCTCCGGCTGCGGCGAGGCCGGGAACCACCGGTCCGACGCGCACAGTGCCTTCTACGCGGCCAAGAGCGCCCAGGCCGGGTTCACCGAGAGCCTCTCGCGCCGGCTGCGCGGCGAGGGCATCCGGGTGATCTCCCTCTACCCGCCGGACTTCGACAACCACGACCCGCTCTCGCCGGCCTGGGAGGACGCCCCGCGCACCGCGGAGGACCCCCTCACCGCCCAGTCCCTGATGGACTGCGTCTTCTTCGCCGTCGGCCAGCCCCGCGACTGCTTCATCAAGTCCTTCCACTTCGAGCAGGCCGCCGGGGACCGGCCGCACTGACCGGGACCGGGACCCCCGTCGGGGCCGCGCAGGGCCGTCGTGTGGAATGTGTGCCATGGGGAGCCCCGAACACCACATACGCCGTGTGCCGGCGGCCGGCCCGGCGACGCCGCCCCGGCCGCCGGAGCAGGCCCTTGCCGTGGCGGCCGACCGCTGGCGGTACGCCCGCCACCTCGACCGCCTCGCCGCGGCCGGGGTGGCCGGCCCGGCCGCGGAGGCCGTGGCCGTGGCCGACGTGCTGCGCGACCCGGACCCGGTGATGGCGCAGAGCGCGGTGGTGACCCACCTCGACCGCCGTGCCGTACGGCTGCTGCCCGGCGCCGGCTTCCACGACTGGGCCCGCGCCCTGCTCCTCGTACTCGACGGCCACGCCTTCCCGGCCCGCCGGCTGCGCGAGTGGACCCTGCTGAAGGCCCTGGAGGCGGGCGGGGCGTGGTCGGCCGGGGAGCTGGCCGCCGCCTCCGACTGGTGCCAGCACACCGCCGCCCGGTCGCCGGCCCCTGACGAGGCGCTGGCCCTGCTGGCCGCCTCGGGCCGGACCGGGCGGGTGCGCACCGCCGCGGCCCGGCGGCTCCACCGGCGTGCCATGTCCTGACCCGCCGCGCGCCATGCCGGCGGGCGGCCCGCGGAACCCGCCGGGCCGCCCCCGGTGTCAGAGGCCCTTGCGGACCCGGGCCGCGCGGCGGGCCTCGGCGGCCTGGCGCGCCTCGATGGTCTTGCGGGACTCCTTGCCCTTGCCGGGCCGGCCCGGGCGGGTGCCGATGCCGCGGAAGCCCAGCTCCGAGCCGCTCGGACGCCCCTTGGCGTCGGTCGGCAGGGCTCCGGCCAGCGGTACCCCGGACGGCTTCTTCGCACCGGTGATCCGGCTCAGCGCCGCCTCCCCGGAACGCACCTGGGTGATGGTGGGCCGGATCTTGGCGTCGGCCATGAGGCGCACCATGTCGCGCCGCTGGTTGGGGGTGACCAGGGTGACCACCTTGCCGGACTCGCCGGCCCGCGCGGTGCGGCCGCCGCGGTGCAGGTAGTCCTTGCTGTCGGCCGGCGGGTCGACGTTCACCACGAGGTCGAGCTCGTCGACGTGGATGCCGCGGGCGGCGACGTTCGTCGCGACCAGCACCGTGACCAGCCCGTCCTTGAACTGCCCGAGCGTGCGGGTGCGCTGCGGCTGGGACTTGCCGCTGTGCAGCCCCTCCGCCCGCACGCCCATGGCCCGCAGGTGCTTCACGAACTGGTCGACGCCGTGCTTGGTGTCCAGGAACATGATCACCCGGCCCTCGCGGGCCGCGATCTCGGTCGCCGCCGAGACCTTGTCCGCCGCGTGGATGTGCAGCACGTGGTGGTCCATCGTGCCGACCGAGGCCGACTGCGGGTCCACGGAGTGGGAGACCGGGTCCTTCAGGTAGCGGCGCACCAGCTGGTCGACGTTGCGGTCGAGGGTGGCGGAGAAGAGCATCCGCTGCCCGTCGTGGTGCACCTGGTCCAGGATCTCGGTGACCTGGGGCATGAACCCCAGGTCGCACATCTGGTCCGCCTCGTCCAGCACCGTGATCCGCACCCGCTCCAGGTGCACGTCACGCCGCCCGACCAGGTCGCTGAGGCGCCCGGGCGTGGCGACCACGACCTCCGCACCGGTGCGCAGCGTGCTCGTCTGGCGCCCGATGGACAGTCCGCCCACGACGGTGGCCATGCGCAGGTGCAGGGCCTGCGCGTACGGGGTCAGCGCCTCGGTCACCTGCTGCGCCAGCTCGCGCGTCGGGACGAGGACCAGCGCGAGCGGCCGCTTCGGGTCGGCCTTCTGCCCGGCCGTGCGGGCCAGCAGGGCCAGGCCGAAGGCGAGGGTCTTGCCGGAGCCGGTGCGGCCGCGGCCGAGGATGTCGCGGCCCGCGAGGGAATTGGGCAGGGTGGCCGCCTGGATCGGGAAGGGTTCGCGCACCTCCTGGTCGGCCATGGTCCTCACCAGCTCAGCGGGCAGCCCGAGTTCGTCGAACGAGGCCACCGGGGGCAGGGCCGGGGTGGCGGTCCGGGGCATGGCGAACTCGCCCTGCGGACCGAGGGTCCGGGGGGCCTTGCCGGCCCCCTTGGCTCCCTTGGCTCCCGGCTTGGAGCCTGCCTTCGCTCCGGCCTTGACACCGAAACGCCCGTGAGCTGACGGGTTCTTCATGCAGAACCTTCCGTGAGGAGAGTGAGGGGTGCGGGGCCCGCAGCGCCGGAACGGCGACGAGCCGGGGACCGTACCCCTCGGTACGGTCCCCGGCTCGTCGTACGCGTCCGCACCGGGCGACAGCGCCCGCGCCTCAAGTTTCCCGGCCATTTTACCAGCCGGTCACCGGCCCGGCCCGGGGTCCAGTTCCCCCGACCGCACCCGGGCGAGGTGGGCCCGCATCTCGACCTCCGCCCGGGCGAACCAGTCGGCGATCACGGCGATCTCGTCGGCGGTGTACTCGGCGAACACGGCGCCCAGCCGGTCGTAGAAGGGCTGGTAGGTGGCGATGACCCGGGCGGCGGCCTCCGGGACGGCCACGACCCGTACCCGCCGGCGGTCGGCGGGATCGGGCTGCCGGCGCGCGTACCCGGCCCGCTCCAGCCGGTTGAGCACGCCGGTGACGGCGCCGGTGGTGAGGTTCACCAGCCCGGCCAGATCGCCGGCGGAGAGGGGGTTGTCGCAGGCGTTCAGGATGTGGCCGAGGCAGGTCAGGTCGGTGACGTTGATCCCGAGGAGCTGCGCCACCTCCTGCTGGCCGATGAGGCCGAGGGCCACGTACTGGTCCATGCGGGCGATCGCCTCCCCGGCCGTGGCCGCGGGGCGGGGCTTGCCGTGCACCGACACTCTCCTTAGTATCTAAGTTACTTAGCTCGTGAGATAAATGATCCTGCTCCGAGCGTACTGCTGCCTGCCCTCAGAGGGGGAACCATGAGCGCCCACGGCGACGTCGACCTCGGCCACACCGTGGCCGGCTGGACCGGCACCACCCTGGCCCTGCTGGGCTGCACCGGAGCGGGGGCGGCCCTGTGCGCGGGCTGGACCCCCGGCATCTGGCTCGGACTCGGCCTGGTCGTCGCGGCGGGCCTGGCCGCCTGGCTGCTCCACCTCGCCGGGTGGGGCAAGCCCAGCGGCCCGCGTCCGCGCGAGGCGTGGGACTGGCGCGTGCGGGACACCGCCGCGCGGACGGGGCACGCCGACTGCCTCGGCTGCCGGGCCGCCGGTCCGCGGCGCGCCGCGGCGGCGCCGGCCGGCCGCCGGTCCGCCGCGCCGCTGCCCGCCGGGGACGGCGGCGCCTGACCCGCCCCGGTTGGCCGAGCCCCGCGTGTGGCGCACGGGACGGACGGGCAGTATCGAGACGGCCGCGCGTGTGCGGCCCGAGCGGAACGTCGAGAAGGATCAGTACCGATGGCAACTGGCACCGTGAAGTGGTTCAACTCGGAGAAGGGATTCGGTTTCATCCAGCAGGACGACGGCGGCCCGGACGTGTTCGTCCACTTCTCCGCCATCCAGGGGGCCGGCTTCAAGTCCCTGGAGGAGAACGCCCGCGTCTCGTACGACGTCACCCAGGGGCCCAAGGGCCCCCAGGCCGAGCACGTCGTGCCCGAGTAGGACCGCGTCCCCCGGCGCGCCGCCCGCCCCCGGGGGCGGGGCCGCCCGCCCTGCGGTCACCGCCAGTGGAGCCCCCGCCGGTCACCCGGCGGGGGCTCCCGCGCTCTCCGGGGGCGCCGCCTGGCGGACGGGCCCCGCTCAGTGCACCGGGCCCCCTGCGGCCTCCCCTTCCTCCCCGCCCGTGCCGTCCTCGCGCACGGTGATCGCCGAGACCGGGCAGGCCCGCGCGGCCTCCCGTACCAACGGGCTGCCGTGGCCGTCCTCCCGGCCCGCCAGCACCTCGCTGAAACCGTCGTCGTCCTGGGTGAAGACCTGCGGCGCGGTCAGCACGCACTGGCCGGCGCCGATGCACACGCCCTGGTCGACGGAGATCCGCACGCCGCTCACCACGTCACGGGCAGTTCGATCATGCCCTGGATGGTGTCGCCCGGCTTGAACGGGATCCGGTCGGGATCGGCCGCCAGGCGCAGCCCGGGCAGCCGCTCGAAGAGGGTGCCCAGGGCGATCTCCATCTCGGCGCGGGCCAGGTTCTGGCCCAGGCACTGGTGGATGCCGAAGCCGAAGGCCAGGTGGTGGCGGGTCGGCCGGTGCCAGTCCAGGGCGTCGGGGTCCGCGAAGACGGCCTCGTCCCGGTTGATGACCGACGTGGAGAAGACCACCCCGTCGTCCGGGCGGATCGTCACCCCGCCGATCTCGATGTCCTCGGTCGCCACGCGCAGCATGCCGTCGGCGATCGACAGGTACCGCATCAGCTCCTCCACCGCCTCCGGCATCAGGGCGGGGTCCGCCCGCAGCTCGGCCAGCTGCTCCGGGTGCCGCAGCAGGGTGAAGGTGCCGAGGGAGATCATGTTCGCCGTGGTCTCGTGCCCCGCGATCAGCAGGATCGCGGCCAGCGAGACGAGTTCCTCGACGTCGGTCTCGCCGGTCTCCAGCCGGGTCGCGACGAGCTCGTCCAGCAGCCCGTCGCCCGGATCGGAGCGCTTGCGCCGGATCAGGGCCTCCAGGTAGGCGTCGAGCCGCTCCCGGGCCTCCTCCACGTCGGCGGTCGCGGGGCCGCGCAGCAGCCGCCGCGACTGCTCCTCGAAGAACTCGTGGTCCTCGTACGGCACCCCGAGCAGGGCGCAGATCACCATGGACGGCACCGGCAGGGCGAAGGCGCCCACCAGCTCCGCCCCCGGGCCCCGGTCCACCATCGCGTCGATCAGCCGGTCCACGGTCTCCTGGATCCGGGGGCGCAGCGCGGCCGTGCGCTTGACCGAAAAGCTCGGGATCAGCATCCGCCGCTGCGTGTTGTGCTCGGGGTCGTCCACCCCGAGCAGGGCCGTCCGCCGGTTCTGCAGCCCCTTGAACCGGGGGCTGGGGGAGGGGAAGGCCTCTTTCGTACGGTCGGTGGACAGCCGCCCGTCGGACAGCAGGGCCCGCGCTTCGGCGTGGCCGGTGACCACCCATACGGAGCGGCCGTCGAAGAGGGTGACCCGGGAGAGCGGCCGGCCCTCCCGCAGCGGCTGATAGGCGGCCGGGGGGTGGTAGGGGCAGGTGCGGTCCTGGGGGAAGGCAACGGCATCGGACATGGAAAGCAACACCTCACAAGCGATGGTTCCGTCTTGCCGGACTCCATTACATGCCTGAGGCACCTATCCCACCTATGCCACTTTCGGCCAGCCTGCCCGAGTTCACCCGCGGGGCCCGGCGGCGACCGGACCCAGGCCGGAACCGGGGCGGGTCCGCCGGCACGACCTAGAGGTGCGCGTCCAGGAAGGCGCGCAGCTCCGCCGCGCCCATCGGACCCGCGTGGGCCGCCACCGCCTCGCCGGACCGCAGCAGGACCACCGTGGGCGCGCCCGTCACGCCGTAACGACGGACCGGCCCGGGGCAGCGGGTGATGTCGGCGCGGACGGCGGTGAGGCGCGTGCCGTACTCGTCCTCCCGCACCAGCTCCGTGACGAGCGCGTCCAACGCCCGGCACGCCTCGACGGCCTTCGGCCAGGTGCCGGTGAAACAGGCGAGGACCGGCCCCGGTGCCATCCGGACGATGAAGTCGAATTCCTGGTCCTCCAGCGGCCGGTGTACCCGACGGGCCATGGGTGGTGCTCCTCAGTTCGGACTGCCGTGACCGCCAGCCTAGGCCGTGACCTCCCGGCGGTCCGCCGGGAGGGGCCGGACCGCCCGTTGTCAGTGGCGGCTGTGAAGCTGGGCCCATGGACGACAGGATGCTGCGCCGCCGCGTCTACGGCGCCGACCACGACGACCCCGACCCGGGCCCGCGCCCCGGCCACGCCTACGGTGAGCTCGTGGGCGGGCCCCTCGACGGGCTGCTCCTCGACGTCACCGGCTGGAGCGCCCGCCGGCTGTCCGAGGAGGTCCGGCTGCCCACCGAGATAGGCCGCTACGGCGCCGGCGGCCGCGCCCACTACCGCCGCCGCGCCGCGGACCCCGGCCGCTGGGACTGGTCGGGGGACAGCCGGTAGCGGCCCGGGGGCCGGCCGGCCCCCCGGGCCGGCGTGCCGGGACCCCGTACCTCTGGTGCGCCTGACGGGCCCCCGCGGTGGCCGGTTCCGCGGAACCTCCGAAGAATCTTGCCCAGAGCTGTCGATCCGGGCGCCTCCCGTTCGACGCAGAGGTGAGAGGCGGGGAGAGCCCCCGCCCTCCCACGACCGAGGAGCCACCATGCCGCGCTTCCTGATGCTGATCCGCATCGACGAGCAGGACCCGCCCCCGGAGGACTTCCCGCCCGGCTTCGAACAGCGCATGGGCGCCCTGATGGACGAGCTGACCCAGGCCGGGGTGATGCTCGACACCGCCGGGCTGCTCCCCACCTCCGAGGGCACCCGCATCACCTGGTCCGGCGGGAGGACCAGCTTCACCGACGGCCCCTTCACCGAGACGAAGGAGGTCGTCGGCGGCTACATCTTTCTCCGGTGCAAGGACAAGGCCGAGGCCCTGGCGTGGACCAAGCGGTTCCTGGAGGCCCACCCGGCGGAATGGACCGTCGGCGCCGAAGTCCGCCAGGTCCACGAGATGTGACCCGGCGGCGGCCCGCGGCCCCGGCGGCGGACGCACACCGGAGGCCCGCGCCGAGGTCGAGAGGGCGGCCGCCCTCACCCGCAGCGCCCGCGGACGGGACCTGCTGCCGGGCCGCGCGGCCGCCCTCGGGGACGTCAGCCCGTGACCCGTACCGCCTGCGGCTCGGGCCGCCGGGGCGCCGTGAGCGCGACGGGCCTGCGGAAGCCGCCGGTGCGCGCGATGCTCTGCACCGTCAGCCGCAGCGCCTCCTGGAAGTCGCCCATCGTGCGGCGCGCCGCCGGGGTGTCCACGTACAGGGAGTTCATGTGGAGCCCGTCCGCGTCCCGCTGGAACCAGGAGCAGGTGCCGTTCGCCCGCGCCGACCACACGTGCGTGGTGGGCCGCCACTCGTCGTGGCGGTCGGCGCCCGGGCAGCGGCGCATGTCGATGTACGAGAAGAAGTTCACCGGGTACGGCCAGGAGCGGCCGGCGAACTCCTCGGGCGCCAGCAGCTGCCAGGCCCGTACGAACGGCACGTCGAGGTGGCGCATCATCTCGGTGAACCCCGCCCGGACCTCGGCCATGACCTGCGCGAAGTCCTTGCCGGGGGAGGCGTCGAACTCGATCGGCAGGGTGTTGACGAACCAGCCCACCGAGTTGTTCCAGTCCTCGCGCCCGCGCTCGCTGACCGGCATGAAGCCCCGGTAGACGCCGGGGCCGCCGGCCTCGCGCAGACACACGCCGACCGAGCCGAGCAGCCCCATGAACGGCTTCCCGCCGACCTCGCGGCACGTCTTCTCGAACACCTCGGTCTCGGCGGCGTCCAGCAGCGTGGAGGCCTCGTTGACGATCGGGTACATCCGGTCCGGCTCGATGCCCAGGTCCAGGGGGAAGCGCGGGAAGAACTCCCCGCCCCGCCGCGTGAAGGACTTCCAGTAGTCCAGGCGTTCGTCACCGGCGTCGATGGACAGGTAGCGGCGGCGCTGGTCGTCGGCGAAGTCGAGGTAGCTGGGCGCGGGCGGCAGCACGGCCGTCTCGCCGCGCCGCAGGGCCTCGTAGGCGGTCAGCACGTCATGGGCGACGACCGGCATCGACATGCCGTCGCAGACGATGTGGTCGAAGGCCAGGTACACGGTCGCCGAGTCGGGGCGCAGCACCGCGCCCATGGTGAACAGCGGCCACGCGAGGGTGTCGATGCTGCGCGTGAACCGCCCGGCAAGGTACGCGCCGAGCCGCTCGGTGGAGTCGAACGTGGCCACGTACTGTACGTCCAGGGCGAGTTCACCGATGGGCAGGGGCTCGCAGGACAGCTCGCCGGCGAGCCTGCGGAACGCGCAGCGCAGCACCTCGTGCCGCTCTACGAAGCCCAACAGGGCCCGTGTCATGGCCGGTTCGTCGAGCGCGCCCTCGACCTCGAAGGTGACGGCCACCCAGGAGGCCGTGGGGTCGTCGTCCGCGCGGGCTTCCTCGGCGACGGTGAAGTGCTTGTCCTGGTTGAACGACGCCTTCTTGCCCTCCGTGCCACCCCGGCCCGGGCCCTGCGGTTCGGCGGTGGCCCGCAATCGCCACTCGAACAGGCGCCCCGGCGCCACGTGGTGTGTCTCCAGAGGAAACTGCCGCATTCCGTCATCCCTTCGCCCCCCGAATCAGCCCCGAGCCCCTAACGACCCCCGGGCCGCGGAAGTGACGCCCGCGCAGGGACGGCCCCGGGGAACACCTCCCGGGGAGACGGAACTCGGGGAGGTCAGGCGCCGGGGTCGTCCGCGTCGTCGCGTCGCACCTCGATGCGGTCGGGGGCCAGGTCGACCGCGACGCGGTGTTCCATGCCCAGTGCCTCCAGGAACTTCTGCGGGAGCTGCACGCGGCCGGTGCGGTCCAGCATCACGTACTCGCGCTCGCTGACCGACTCCGTGCCGTGCTCGTCGGTCACCGTGCGGCGCAGGACCTCGCTGCTGGTGCGGCCGTCGCGGATCGCCACCGTACGGCGCACCTCGCCCGCCACCATGGGGTCGTGGGTGACGATGACCACGGTGGCGCCCAGTTCCCGGTTCACGGTGCGGAAGGCCTCGAAGACGGCCGTGCCGGTCTCGGAGTCCAGTTCGCCGGTCGGCTCGTCGGCGAGGAGCACCGCCGGGTCGTTGGCCATGGCGACGGCGATGGCCACCCGCTGCTGCTGGCCGCCGGAGAGTTCGGCCGGGCGGCGGCCGCCGAGTCCGCCGATCTCCAGGGCCTCCAGCAGCCGGTCGACCCGGGCCGCGCGCCGTGCCCGCGCACCGCGCCCGCCACCCTTCAACTCCATGGGCAGCGCGATGTTCTGCGCCGCCGTCAGGAAGGGCAGCAGGTTGCGGGCCGTCTGCTGCCAGACGAAGCCCACCGTGTCGCGCCGGTAGCGCAGCCGCTCGCGCGTGGACATCTCCAGCAGGTCGTAGCCGCCGACGGTGGCGGTACCGGCCGTGGGCACGTCCAGCCCCGCCAGGATGTTCAGCAGCGTCGACTTGCCGCTGCCGGAGGCGCCGACCAGCGCCACCAGGTCGCCCTGGGCCACCGTCAGCTCCAGCCCCTGGAGGGCCTGCACCTCGATGCCGTCACTGGTGAAGATGCGGACCAGCCGGTCGCAGACGATGGCCGTCCCCGGCGCGTGCCGGCGCGGTGCGGCGTCGGCCAGGGCCTGGCGCCGCAGTTCCTCGTACGTGGGCGCTTCGGTGTTCAACGTCGGTCTCCCGCTCTCAACTCGGTGGTGATCTGACGCCGGCCGGTCACCGCCGCCTCGGCGAGCACGGCCAGCGCCACGAGACCCGCCAGGCCCAGTGCCTGCGCGAGCACGGGTCGCAGGCCGAACCCGAGTCCGGGTGGCACGCCGGCGCCGACCAGGGTCGACAGGTCCACCGACGGGCCCAGCACGGCGACGGCGGCGACCGCGGTCAGGGCGCCGCCCAGCGGGGCCGCCAGGACCTGCGGCAACGACTCCGTCAGCACCAGCACCACGCCCTGCCGGGGCCGCAGGCCCATGGTCCGCAGCCGGGCCAGCAGCGCGGCCCGCTCGGGCGCGGCCCGTACCAGGGTCAGCAGGACGGACAGCAGCGCGAAGCACGCCGCCGCGGCCAGGGAGGTCCAGAACAGCCGTGCCGCCGCCCGCTGGAGGGGATCGCCGGCGAGCTGCGCGGAGACGGCCGTGCTGGTGCGGACGAAGGTCCGCTCGGCGACCGGGGCCGGGGCGTGGGCGCGGACCAGATCGCGCAGCCGCTGCTCGTCGACCGTGCCCAGGGCGAACCAGTGGTTCGGGCGCGCCGCCTCGGGCAGCCGTGCGGTGACCGGTCCCGCCGGCAGCACGACGACCGCCGCCTCCACGGACGGCTCCGCCGGGGTGCCTTCGACCACGCCGACCGGCCGCGCCCGCAGTTCCACTCCGCCCGCGAGGCTGACCCGGAACTCGCCCCCGGAGTCCTTCCCGGCGAGGTTCTTGCTGATCAGCACCGGGACGGGCGCGTCCGCACCACCGCCCCCGGTCAGCCGCGCCGGGTCGAACCGCCCCCGCCCGGCCGCCTCGGACAGCGCGGCGTAGGCCGCCGGGTCGGCGACCACCGCCCTGATCCGGGTGTCGGCCAGACCGTCCGACAGCAGGAGGGCGTCCCGGTCGGTCCACGCCCCGACGGAGCTCCGTACGCCGGGCAGCGTGCCCGCCGCCCGCAGGAACTCCGGCGCCAGTGCCTCGTGGGGCGGGGCCGACACGTGGGCGTCGCCCCCGACGTCGGCCCGCGCCGCCCGCAGACGGGCCCCGTCCACGGAGGCCAGTACGGCCGACCCGAAGCCGCCCGTGGTCACCGCCAGCAGCAGCGCGATCATCGGCAGGACGGACGGCCGGGCACCCCCCGCGTTCCCCCGGGCCGCGCGCGCCAGCCCGAGGAAGCCGGTCAGGCCCCGCCCGCGCCCCGCCGCCCGGGCCGCCAGCCGCGCCAGCGGGGGCAGCGCCCGGGCCAGCAGCAGCCCCCCGCACAGCGCGAGCAGCAGCGGCGCGGCGACGAGCAGCGGGTCCAGCCCGGCTCCGGCCGGGGCGACCCCGCGCCGGCGGACCTCGGCCACGGCGGCCGCGGTGGCGCCGAGCACCAGCAGCTCCGCCACCAGCCTGCGCCGGGGTGCGGCCGCACGCGGACCCGACAGCAGCACGAAGGCCCGTACCGGGAAGGCCAGCAGGGCCGCCATCGCGACGGCCCCGGCCGCGAGCAGGCCGGGCGCCAGGCGGGGCGTCGGCAGCAGCAGCACCCCGAGGGCCGCCGCGAGGACGGCGGCGGGCAGCACGGTGACGGCCCCCTCGCCCAGCAGCCGGCGCAGGACGCCCGCGCGGGAGCCGCCCCGGGCCAGCAGCAGGGCCAGTTCGGCCTCGCGGCGGTCGCCGGTGAGGCCGGCGGCCAGACAGAACACCACGAGGGCGACACCCGCCGCGCCGGCCGGCCCGATCGCGGCGAGCGGCGCGGCGGCCTGCCGGCGGGCCTCGGCGGCGGCGAACAGCTTCGGCAGTTCGGAGGTGATCCGGATGCCGGGGCGGCCGGTCTCCGCGGTCAGCCGCGTGGCGGTGGGGCCGGCCACGTACGAGGCGATCTGCCCGGCGGCCTCGGGCAGCCGGTCGGCGCGCAGGCCGCCCGTGTCCACCGGCAGCCGCCAGAAGTCCGTCGCGCGGGTGCCCCAGGCCGCCAGCCGGCCGATCCCCTCGGGGCCGACCAGGGCGGACGCCTCCCACCAGGACTTCTCCTGCTTCTTGTCCCACTTGAGGCAGGCCCGCAGCAGGCAGGTGGTGTCGGTGTCGCTCCAGTAGACGTCGGCGGGGTCGGCCGGGGCGAACAGGCCGACGACCTCGATGCCCATCGGCGGGGCGAAGCCCGAGGAGCCCTCCAGGACCGAGCCCACCGTGGCGCCGATGCTGTCGGCGGCGCTCTTGGACAGGGCGACCGGGACGGTTCCCTCACCACCGCCGGACGGCCAGCGCCCCTGGACCAGCCGGCTGTGCGCGGCGATCTGCGGCAGGTGCAGCAGGTCCATGTCGGGCGGGATGTCCGAGGGGCGGACGAGCCCGGGGCCCGTCAGGGAGCGCGGGTCCTTCGTGCGCACCCCGTACACGGGGCCGGAGTCCGCCAGCCGGTAACCCGGCCCGACGGCCGCGCGCAGGGCGGCCAGCGTGGAGTCCAGCAGGGCCGCGGGGTCCCCGCTCTGCGGGGTCCGGTCGGTGGCGATCAGGCTGGTCGGGCCCGGGCCCTGCTCGGCCAGGTAGGCGCGCAGGGCCGGGTCGGCGCCCCGGTCGAGGGCGCGCGGCAGCGCGGTGGCCAGCAGCACGGAGACGAAGACCAGCACGGCGGACAGGAGCGTGGCCAGCGGCGCGGCGCGCAGCCGCGTCCGCACCCAGCCGGCCCCGCCGCGGCCCCTGGGCACGGCGCTCCGCGGCTTGGTGGTCGGGCCGGTCATATCTCCTCCACGTGGCGCAGACGGGCGGCGGCGCCCCGGGACGTGCGGTCGCCGCCGCCGAGCACGGCCGACAGCAGCGGTACCGCCGCGACGGCGGCGGCCAGCAGCAGGGTCGCCAGGCCCGGCAGGTCCACCAGCACCGCCGGTACGGGGCGCTGCGCGGCGGGGGTCAGCACCATCAGCGGCACCGTCAGGTGCACGATGGCCGCGCCCACCGCCAGTCCCACCCCGGTCCCGAGCGCGACCAGGACCAGGCCCTCGGCGGCGGCCGCCCGGGCCGGACTCCGCCGGGGCGCTCCGAGGGCCAGGAGGACCGCGGACTCCCGGGCCCGCCGCCGCGCGGCCGCCGCCGAGGAGGCGGCGAAGCCGATGGCCGCCAGCACCGCGCAGGACAGGGCGAGGGCGGCCAGCGCGATGCGGGGGCCGGCGCTCAGCGGGTCGTCCAGCAGCCCGGAGGCCACCTCCTCGCGCAGCAGCATCCGGTGCGAGCCGGCGCCCGCGCGCAGTTCGGCCGCGGCCCGCGCGGGCGCGGCGTCCGATGCGGAGGCGGCGGGCAGCCACCACTCGTCGGCACCGGGCAGGGCCCGCCCGTCGGTGGCCGCCAGCAGCCGCCCGGCGGTGGCGAGGTCGACGGCCACCGCCTTGTCGCCGGACGCGGGCAGCGCGGCGACGGCGGCGGTGATCCGCACGGGTACGGCCGCCGGGCCCAGCAGCACCGGGATCCGGTCCCCGACCCCGGCGCCGACGGCGGCGAGGTAGGCGCGGGTGGCGACCCCCGGCAGCTCGGCGGCGGCCCGGGCGCCGGTGGTCAGACTGAGGTCGTAGGCGCCCACGGCGGCGCCCGCGTACCGCAGCCGCAGCAACGCCCCGTCGGCCGGCAGCAGCCGGCCGGCCGGGGCGTCGCCCGTGGCGCCGACGCCGGGGCCCGCCAGGTTCCAGGCGGGTGCGGGCGCCTCGACGGGGACGGCCCCGCCGCCCGCCGTCTGCGCGACCGAGACCCGGAGCAGCGCCAGTTCCGCCTCGACCGCCGGCCTGCCCCCGTCCGCGTAGCCGGACGGGCCGGGCTCCGACCCGTACGACAGGGCGAGCCCGGCGATGGACAGCGGTTCGGCGGCCGCTCCCAGCGGGGCCCCGGCCAGCGCCGCGACATCCACGGAGACGGTGCCCGCGCCGTTCTCGGGCAGGGCCTGCATCGGCGCCCGGTAGGTCAGCCCGAACCGGTCGCGCAGCAGCACGCCGAGCCGGGGGGCGCCGCTCGCGCCCGTCGCCCGCAGCGACACACCCAGTTCGATCCGCTGCGGGCGGCCCGGCAGGACGATGCCGGCGCTGCCCGGCGCGTCGACCGCCAGCGGGGTGAACAGCTCCTCCATGGGCCGGCCGTCCCGCAAATCGGCCCGCAGCGGCACCCGCCGCGCCACGGCGGGCGCGTCCAGGGCCAGCAGCTCCCCGGTCGTTCCGTCGGGCAGTCCATGGGCGGAGCGCACCACCGGGACCACCCGGTCGCCGCCCGGCAGGGACGCGTACCGGCCGGCCCGGCCGGGGGCGGGCAGTTCGCTGCCGGTCACGCGCAGCCCCCCGGCCGTGGCGAACTCCGCCTGGTCGCGCTGCGAGGCGGACCAGGCGGTGTGCTGGCCGAGGGCGAGGATGCCGCTGGACACCGAGAGGACGAGCAGCAGGACCGGTCCGGTGGCCCGCCCCGGGCGCCGCGCGAGCTGCCAGCCCACGAGCGCCGGGCCGAGCCCGCGGCCCCGGGCGGCGATCCGGGCCCCGAGCCGCGCCGCGAACGGCAGCAGCCGCAGCACGAGCAGGGTGCCCGCGCACAGGGCCAGGGTGGGCGCGGCCACCAGGACCGGGTCGACGCCGAGTTCACCGCCCGGGCCGGTGGCGCCCCCGCTGTAGCGGTCGAGCTGGCGGTACGCGAGGACGGCCAGGGCCACCACCGCCAGGTCCAGGCCGGAGCGCGCCGCCCCCGACACCACGGCCGCGCGGCGCCCGGCCCGGCGCAGCACGACCGCCGCGGCCCCGCGCAGCACGGCGGGCAGGGAGGTCAGCAGGACGCACCCGAGCGCGCAGGCCGCCGCGGCCGGCCACAGCAGCCACGCCCCGCCGGTCTCGACGGGGGTTTCGGCCAGGGGTCCGTAGCGGCCCGCCAGGTGCAGCAGCGGAGGCGTGAGCAGCGGGGCCAGCACCGCCGAGGGCAGGACCAGCAGCAGCGCCTCGGCCGCCGACAGCATCCCGAGCCGGCGGCGGGAGGCGCCGCGCGCGGTGAGCAGGATCCGCTCGGGCTCCTGGCGTTCCGTCAGCAGGTGGGCGACGAGCAACAGGGCGGCCCCGGCCAGGACGGCCAGCTGGAGCGCCCCGACCAGCAGGGTGGAGCGGGCCACCCGCCGGCCCGTCTCCAGCGCGGCGGAGTACTCCCGCAGCGCGGTGGTGACGGTGAGCCCGGCGGGGCCCTTGGCGCCGGTCTCGGGCGCCAGGGTGCGCAGGCGCTCGACGTCCGTGCCGCGCGCGGCACGGAAGTCGGGGGTCAGCAGCGTGGCGCGGCTGTTCTGGACCAGGGCGCCGCCCGTGAAGGCGGAGTCGTGCACGAGCAGCGGGCCGTAGCTGGTGAAGGAGGCGACCTGCACCTCGCGGCCGCCGAGCGGATCGAGCCGCCAGTACGGGGACTGCGGGTCGGCCGCCCGGAAGACGCCGGTGACGAGGACGCCCAGCGGCGCCCCGCCGTAGCGGTCCTCCAGCCGCACCTCGGCGGGCAGCGCCCGCGCGGTCAGCCCGAGCCGGTTCAGCGCGGCCTCGGGCACGGCCACCGGGACCCGCCCGGGGCGGTCCCCGACGGGCTCGGGCCACTGGCCCGCGAGGAGCCGTACGCGGTCGCGGTCGAGGGCGGCGAGCAGGGTGAGGTCCGGTTCCCCGCCGGGGGTACGGGGGCCGGGCAGCCCGTACGAACGGCTGCGCGCCACGCTCTCGACGGAGACGGGCACCCTCCCGAACAGGGCGTCCGCGAAGCCCCGTACGGCCGCGTCCTCGCCCGCCCGGGCCGCCAACCCGTGCTCGCCGGCGAGGACGACGGCGGTGCTCGACCTGCCGCCCGGACCGGTCAGGGCCCGGCGCAGCCCGGCGTCGCCCACACCCCGGGTGAAGGCCAGGAGCGCGGTCAGGGTGGTCGTGGTGATGAGCGCGGTGAGCAGTACGGCGGCCGCGAGCGGCAGTCGGCCGCGCAGCCGGCGCACGACGAAGCCGATCATGTGCCTGTTCCTTCCCCCCGAACCGGACCAAGGGCACCGGATAGCGGACGATGCTGTCAGATCCGGTCGGACAGAGGAAGGGACTTGCGTGATGGATGTGACAGATGAGCAAATTCGGACGCGAAGGCAGCGAAGAGCGCGCCGGCCGAGGGGGAGCCCACCATGACGCAGCAACCGGACCCGCAGGACACCCCGCCCGCCGGGAGCACCGCGCCGCCCATGATGACGGTGCGCGGCCTGCGCAAGAGCTTCGGCACCGGGGCCAACGCCGTACACGCCCTGCGCGGGGTCTCGTTCGAGGCCCGGCGGGGCGAACTCACCGCCCTCAAGGGCCGGTCGGGCTCCGGCAAGACCACCCTGCTCAACCTGGTCGGCGGCCTCGACACCCCGACCGGGGGCACCGTCGAACTCGACGGCACCGACCTGTCCACCCTGGACGAGAACGGACTGCTCGCGCTGCGCCGCGACCGGATCGGCTTCGTGTTCCAGTCGTTCGGGCTGCTCCCGGTGCTCACCGCCGCGGAGAACGTCGGCGTCCCCATGCGGATGCGCAGGCTCCCGGCGCGGCAGCGCGAGGAGCGCGTCCGCACCCTGCTGGCCCTGGTCGGCCTGGCCGAACACGCGGGGCAGCGCCCCGGGGAACTCTCCGGCGGCCAGCAGCAGCGCGTGGCCCTCGCCCGCGCGCTCGCCAACGAACCGTCCCTGATCATCGCCGACGAGCCCACCGGCCAGCTGGACTCCGAGACGGGCCGCTCCATCATGCGGCTGCTGCGCGCCGTGGTCCGCAGCGAGGGCGTCACGGCCCTGGTCGCCACCCACGATCCGCAGCTGATGGAACTCGCCGACCGGGTGGTCGAGTTGCGCGACGGCCAGGTCGTCGAACCGGCCGGGCCGGCCCGCTGACCGGCGCCGGCGGAACCCGCACCCGGTCCCACAGCTCCAGCAGCATCCGCACGGAGCGGGAGGCGGCGGCCAGCTCCCAGCGGCGGCCGCCACGGCCCCACCGGTCCAGCACGTCGAGCAGGGCGGAGTCGCAGAAGGTGACCCCGGCGGCGTCGAGCACCAGGCGGCGCGCCCCGAGGGCCGCCCCCTCGTCGAGGACGGCGCGCAGCGGGGCGCAGCTGTAGTGGTCCAATTCCCCGGCCAGGCCGACGGCGAGGACGCCGTCGCGCAGCGCGGAGCGGATACGGGGGAGCGGCGGGCCGGTCACGCCCCTCCAACGGGCCGTGCCCGCGGCGGGAACCGGCGCCCCCGCGCCATTCACCCGCGTGGCCGTGGGGCGCGCACCCCCGGGCCGGGCGGCCATGACCGACAGTGGGGCGCGTGGATGCCGATGCGGAAGTGGATCTGGAAGAGATCGTCGACGCCCTGTACGTGCCGCACCCCGCCGGGTTCAAGGCGGCGCGGGACGCGGCCGCGGCACGGGTGAAGCGGGCCGGCGACCCGGCGGCGGCCAAACGGATCGCGGCACTGCGCAGGCCCACGCTCGCGGCCTGGGCGTCCAACACGCTGGTCCGGGCGAAACCGGAGGAGACCGAGCAGTTCGTCCAGCTGGGGCAGACCCTGCGGGCGGCGCACCGGTCCCTGGACGGGGAACGGCTGCGGGCCCTGTCCCACCAGCAGCACGTGGTGATCGGGGCCCTGGCGCGGGAGGCCGCGCGGCTGGCCGAGGAGGCGGGGACGCCGGTCTCGGAGGCGGTGGTGCGGGAGGTCGAGCAGATCCTGCACGCCGTCCTCGCCGACCCCGACGCGGCCCGGGAGTGGGCCTCGGGTCGGCTCGTACGGGCGCCCGATCCGGTGTCGGAGTTCCCGGCGGTCGCCCCGGACGCGGTGCTCCCGCCGCCGCCCGAGCCGGCCCCCGGCGCGGAGCCGGAAGCGGAACCCGGTCCGGCGGCGGAGGCCGCCCCGGCCCCGGAGGCCGCGGACCCGGTCGGCGCGGCCCGGCTGGAGGCCGCCCGGGCGGCCGCCGCGGACGCGGCGTGGGCCGTCTCCGCCCGCGAGGACGAGCTGCGGACCGCCGAGGAGGCCCGGCAGCACGCCGTGGCCCGCGCGGCCGAGGCCGACGCGGTGGTCCACCGGCTGGAGGGGGAGGCCGCACAGGCGCGGACCGAGCGGGACCACGCGTACCGGGCCGTGTCGGAGGCGGAGGCCCGCCACCGCGCGGCCGAGCAGGCGGCCCGCGCGGCCCGCCTCACGGCGGCCTCCGCCCAGCGCCGCCTGCGCCGGCTCCAGGGCTAGGGGGTGCGGGCCGGGCCCCGTCGGCCAGGAGGGGCCCTCAGTCCTGCCAGTAGAACAGCAGGGTGCGGACGTCCAACGGGACGCGGGCGCCGAAGTAGTAGACGCCGAGGCCGGTGACCTCGATGGAGCCGACGGCCCCGTCGATCCAGCGGAAGCCGGCCGCTTCGAGGGCGTGCCGGACGGCCGGTTCGTCGTCGTGACCGGAGGCGAACCGGCCGAGCGTGCTGAGGTGGACCTCGCCGTCGTCCTCCCCGTAGCCGATCACGTCGTACGTGCCGTCCCCCTGCCCGTGGGCGTCCCCGCAGGAGACCGGCGGCTTCGGCGCGAGACCCGCGGCGGTGAGCGCGGCAGTGGCCCGCACCAGCCGCTCGGCGGGATCGGCAGCGGGGGGCGGCTCCGTACACAGGGCTTCGATCCGCCACCGCGGATCGCTCCGCTCCTCGCACCACGGCCCGTACTCGTGGACGATCGCCGCCCGCAGCTCCTCGTCGAGGCCGGCCACCTCCACCCGGGGCCGCCCCAGCGCCTCGTACACCCGCCGGGTCTCGGCGGCGTCCTCGGTGAGGCGGTGCAGCGCGTAAGCGGCCCACAGCTTCGCCTCGTCGGTCGGAGCCTCGGCCAGGTACGCGCGCAGGCGGCCGGGGTCGGTCAGGAGCGCTTGGGCGCGGTACGCGACGCCCCGGTCGGGGTCCGCGAGCGCGTCGGTGACGTCCTCCCCGGCGCGCTGCCGCATCACGACCCGGACGGAGCGGTCCTCGGGCCGGGCGTCGCCCAGCTCGGCCAGCACGGCCTCGACCCCGTACCGGGCCGCCAGGTCGTCCAGCCCGGCCTCGCCCGTCTCGCGCCGGTGGCGCCACGGGCTGAAGGCGAGCGCGGCCAGAGCGCTGGCCGCCGTACGGTCGCCGACCGCACCGCGCGCCCTCAGGATCGCCTCGGGCATGCCGTACCCGCCGTCCCGCTGCCGCTCCTCGTGGCGCAGCCACGGCTGCAGCTCGGGGCGGTCGGCGAGGACGCCGAGCAGGGCGATGCGGACCTCGCTCACGTCACCGGTGTCCTGCACGCGGGAGATCAGCTCGGCCAGCCGCCGCTCGGGCACCCGTCCCGTCAGCGCCTCCGCGCAGGCCCTCCGGCGCCACCACGGCTGCCCGGTGTCGGCCGCGCACCGCGCGAGGGCGTCCGCGTCGTACGCGCGCAGGGCAGCGGTGTCGGCCCGCCCGGCTTCGGGGCTCAGGGCCTGGATCGTCGTGGACATCCGGGGATGCTACTCGGCCCGGGCGGCCGCCCGCCCCCGGATATCGGCGCCCCCGGACGCCCGGACGGTGCCGGCGGCGGGGGAGCGGTGACGCGACCCCGCCCCGAAGCCTCCCCGGAGCTCCCGCGCCGCCTCACGCGCACAGCGCGATGAGGTCCACGATCCCCTCGGCGTAGGCGGCCGACACCGAACCGGGCCGGCCCGCCCGGCCGTCGCGCAGCAGGGGCAGGGCGGCCCGGACGTGGGCGGCGCACTGGCCGTAGAGCCCCGCCTCGTACGGGGTGCCGTCGTCCTCCGAGTTCAGCAGCGCCAGCAGCGTCCACAGCAGGGCCTCGCGGGTCGCCAGCCGCGGCGGGCCGGCCGACCAGACGGCCATCAGCACCGCGCAGGCCGCCGGGGCCGGGGGCCACAGCCGGGACCGGGCGAAGACGTGGCCCTCCAACGCGTGGAAGGCCGCCGGATGTCCCTCGGCCGCGTCCCACAGGGTGTCCTCGAGATGCCCCGCCGAGCGGCCGCAGCCGCAGGCGACGGACTCCCAGTCGTACCGCGCGATCGTCTCCCGTACGCCGTCGGGCACCAGCGGGCTGCTGCGCGGCGGTTCGTTCCCTCTCATGAGGCCCCAGTATGGGAGCGGGGTGCGGGCCCGGTCGAGGAGGCTGCCCGCAGACCGGGCCGTCCGGCGGTCCCGGCGGGCGGAACCGGTCGGCGGGCGGACACGTCTGAGTCCCCGTGTGGATGAAGAGAAGGATCCTGGCGCTGCTGTTCGCCCTGCTCACGACCCAGATCGCGGCCCTGGTCAGCCCCGCCTACGCGTGCGGCTGCGGGGCGATGGTGCCCGACGGCGGCTCCCGGATCGGGGTCGACAGGGAGAGCTCCGTCGTGCGCTGGGACGGGCGGACGGAAGAGATCGTGATGCGCTTCACCGTCGGCGGCGACGCCCGCCGCGCGGCCTGGATCATGCCGGTCCCGGGCCGGGCCTCCGTGGAGCTCGGCAACCCCGCCCTCTTCCCCCAGCTGGCCGACCTCACCCGGCCCGAGCGCAGGACCCGTACGTACTTCTGGCCGCGCGGCACCGACTGGCCCTTCTCCTCCGGCTCCTCGGACGGCGTGGGTGCCGCCCTGCCCGGTGCCGGCGCCCCGGTCGGCGTCGTCGGCCGCGAGCGGCTCGGCGACTTCGACGTGGCGCGGCTGACGGCCACCGACCCCGAGGCCCTGCGCACCTGGCTCCGGGACAACGGCTTCGAGCTGCCCGAGCGGCTCGCCGCCGAACTGAAGCCGTACGTCGACCAGAAGTGGGAGTACGTCGCCGTCCGCCTCGCCCCGCGGGAGCAGGGCCGGACCCTGCGCGGCGAGCTCGAACCGCTGCGCATCCGCTTCGACAGCGCCCGGCTCGTCTACCCGATGCGGCTGTCCCGGCTGGCCCGCACCCCGCAGTCCCTCGGCCTCTACGTCCTCGCCGGCCACCGGATGGAGCCCCGCTCCGCGATCGGCGGCGCCGTACCCGAGGTCACCTTCGCCGGGACCGTCAGCCCCGGGGGTGCGCTCGGGGAACTCACCGGCGGCGAGCCGGTGTTCCTGACGGCGATCGAGCAGCGGTTCCCGGACCCGTCCCGCATCGACGGGGACCACGAACTGCGGGCCACGGCCGAGGACACCCCCTACCGCAGGGCCGTCTACCGCAACGAGCTCCTCACCGCGGGCGGCGTTCCGGTCTGGCTGCTGACGGTGGGCGGCGTCCTGGCGGCGGCGGTGGCCGCCGCCGTCCTCCTCGTGGTGCGCGGGCGCCGGCCGTCCCGCTCCGGCCGGCCGGAGAATCGTGTTGACCTGCGAGAACGGTCCTGACATGGTCCCGTCATGATGACCTTCACGGCCCATGACGGAACCCGGCTCGCCTATCACGTCAGCGGCGGCGGGACCCCGCTCGTCTGCCTCCCCGGCGGCCCCATGCAGGACTCCGCCTACCTGGCCGGCCTCGACGGCCTCCTCCCGCACCGCAGCCTGGTCCGGTTCGACCTGCGCGGCACCGGCAGCTCGGCGGTCCCCGAGGACGCCGCGTCCTACCGCTGCGACCGGCTCGTCGACGACGTGGAGGCGCTGCGCGAGCACCTCGGCCTGGAGACGCTCGACCTCCTCGCCCACTCCGCCGGCGCCAACCTGGCCGCCCTGTACGCCGCCCGCCACCCCGGACGCGTCGGCCGGCTCCTGCTGGTCACCCCCAGCGTCTTCGCCGTCGGCATCCCGGTCACCGGCGACGACCGGCTGGAGACCGCCCGGCTGCGCGCCGCCGAGCCCTGGTTCGCGCCCGCGTACGCGGCCCTGGAGGAACTCGTCGCGGGCCGCGCCACGGCGGAGACCATGGGGGACATCGCCCCCTTCTGGTACGGCCGCTGGGACGAGGAGGCCCGCGCGCACCGGGCCGCCGAGTCCGGTCAGAAGAACCACGAGGCCGCGGCGGCGTACGGGGCCGAGGGCGCCTTCGACCCGGAGGCCACCCGCAAGGCGCTCGCCGAGCTCGCCGCACCCGTGCTGCTCCTCGCGGGCGAGGCCGATCTGGCGGCCCCGCCGCGCGCGGTGGCGGAGTACGCCGGCCTGTTCCCGAACGCCGAGCTCACCGTCCAGTCCGGCGCCGGGCACTTCCCCTGGCTCGACGACCCGGAACGCTTCGCCACCGCGACGGCGGGCTTCCTCGGCCGGACCGGTGCTCCCGCCGCGGTGAGCGGCTGAAGCGCCCGGCACGGCCGTGACCCGCGGGACCCGCCGGGCGTTCCCGCCCCGCAGGCGTCCCGTACGACCCGAGCCGCAGCCGCGTCACCCCGGACGTTCCACTCCTCGGACCGGCCCCGAACCGGAGGCGGCCGTCCGGAAAGCCGTCACCGCTCCCCGCGCCGCCCCGCGCGCCGCAGGGCCAGGGCCGCGAGGGCCTGTGGGGCGCCGGCCTGGCCGCGGATGCCGGGGAAGGCGTTGACGTCCACGATGAGGGGCCGGCCGCCGTCCGCGGCGATGACGTCCACGCCGTAGACGTCCAGGGCGAAGACCTCGCCCACCCGCAGGGCCAGTTCGGCCCAGCCGTCGGGCAGCCGGCCCGGCGGCCGGGCCGGCTCCTCGCCCCCGGCGGCCAGTTCGGAGCGGCGCAGGCCCGCGAAGACCCGGTCGCCGACCACCCACAGCTTGTGGTCCCAGCCGCTGTTGGGGGCGAACGGCTGCACCACGACCGGCTCGCGCTCCCAGCCGGCGGCCAGCGCACCGAGGCCGTCGGGGCCGTCCACCCGGGCGACCAGGTCGTGCTTGCGGCTGTGCCGGCTCTTGACCACCACAGGCCAGGCCGGTTCCGCCGACGCCCGGAGTGCCGCGAGGGAGGCGTGGGTGCGGGTGGCGGCGAAGGGGAGCCCGGCCCGCAGGGCCAGTTCGGCCATGGCGGTCCGGTCCTGGCACCGCCCGGTGGCGGCAGCGGAGTTCAGTACGGGCGCCCCGCGCCGCTCCAGTTCCCGGGCCAGGGCCAGGGCCGAGGGGGTCCGCGCCTTCAGCAGGTACACGTCGGCCCGCTCCCCGGCCGCCGCGGCGGCCCCGGCGCGCGGGTCCAGTACCCGTACCTCGTGCTCCGGCGCCAGCAGCCCCGCGGTGTCGGCCAGCAGCGGATGCCCGGGGTCAGGGGTGATCAGGCCGACCCTCACGCGCCGTCCCCCGCCCCTGCCGCCGCCTGCGCCGGGATCGCCACCGGAAGGCCGTACGGGCGGCCGGGCGGGCAGGGTGCGGCGGCGACCGGGCGCCCGCCGCCCGACCGGGCCAGCTCCAGGACGGCGCGCGCGACCCGCGCGGCCGCGTCCGGCACCTGGCGGAAACTCGGGAAGTCGTTCACGTCGACCACGACCGGCCCGTCGGGGCCCAGCAGCACGTCGACCCCGTACAGGTCCAGCCCGTACACCTCGCCCACCCGGGCGGCGATCCGCGCCACCTCGCCCGGCAGCGCCACCCGGCGCTCGCGGACGGCGGCGGCCGGGTGCAGCGGGGAGCGGCGCTCGGTGGCGAACAGCTCCCCGCCGACGCAGTACACCTTGAGGTCGGTACCGGAGTTGGGCACGTAGGGCTGCGCGATGAGCATGCCCTCGCCCGCGAGGGCGGGCAGCAGCGCGGCGAGCCGGTCCGGCGAGGGCACCAGGTGCACGCCCCGGCCGGAGCTGCCGTCCGCGGGCTTGACGACGAGCGGGTAGGCCGCGTCCGGTACACCGGCCAGGAGTTCGGGGCGGGCGAGGGCGTAGGTGGGCGGCAGCGGGAGCCCCCGGGCGCTGCCCAGGGCGGCGGCCAGCGCCTTGTCCCGTACCCCGCGGATCGCCCGGGCGTCGTTGACGGTGGTCGTGCCGCCGGCGGCGGCGGCTTCCAGGAGGGTGAGCCCGGGCCCGCCGGACACCGTCTTCAGGACCCAGGCGTCGTGCGCGCCGGCCCGGACCAGTCCGTCCATGCGCAGCAGCGAGCCGCCCGGACGGATCACGTCCACCCGGTGTCCCCAGGCGGTCAGCTGCGCGACCACCTCGTTGGGCATGCCGTCGTGGCGGTAGTGCTCCTCCACCAGGAAGCAGAGCCTCATGGAACTTCCCCGATTTCCCCGGACGTCCGCCGATTCCGTCCGGCGAGTGGTGACGTCACAGGATGCCATGGCATAGCCCCGAAACCGCTCCAGAAGCAGCCTAAGTGGGCACTACTCAACGTAATGTTTATCAAGACCTTTCCGAAACGATCACCAATCCTCTTATAGTTGTGCCTCGTTGCCACAGGAACCCTCTCTTCCATTTACGCCCGGTTTGAGGCTTTGATTGATGACGGCGTCGCCCTCCCCCCTCCGCCCCTCCGCGCTCGCCCTGCTGGTGACAGCAGCGGCCGCGGGCGCCCTCTCCACGGCGGCGGTGGCCGCGGCCCCGTCGGCCGTCCAGGTGCCCCTCGCGTGGTTCTCCTTCTCCGGCTCGCTGCTGCTCGCCGTCGCCGCCTGCGCGGTCACCTGGTGCGCGCGCAGCGCCCGGCAGCTGCGCGGCCGGCTGTCCGCCCTCGCCGGCGAAGTCTCCGCCCGTGACGGGTACATCGCCCGGCTGACCGCCGACGCGGCCCGCGACACCGCGGCCCGCACCGCCGAACGCACCCGGCTGGCGGCGGAACACGCCGCCGAGGTCGAGCAGCTGACGACGGCCCACGCCGCCGAACTCCACCGTCTCACCACCGCCCACGCCGCCGAACTGGACGCCCTCACCGCCGCCCAGCTCGCCACCCGCGAGCGGCTCGGCGAGGAACTGCGCCGCGCCCGGTCGGGCCGGGCCGCCGCCATGGCCGCCACCGCCAACGCGGCCGGCCGGATGCAGGCGCTCGCCACCGGAATGCTGGCCGACCTGCGGGAGATGGAGCACAAGCACGCCGACGAGGAGGTCCTCGGCGACCTGCTCCACCTCGACCACCGCACCGCCCAGGCCGGCCGCCTCGCCGACTCCATCGCCGTCCTCACCGGAGCCCGCTCGGGCCGCCGCTGGGCCAAGCCCATCGTCATGGAGTCCGTCCTGCGCGGCGCCATGGGCCGGATCGGCGGCTACCAGCGGGTCCGGCTGCACTCCACCAGCGAGGCCGCCGTCGCCGGGCACGCCGCCGAGGGCGTCATGCACGCCCTCGCCGAACTCCTCGACAACGCCGCGAACTTCTCACCGCCCACCGCCGAGGTCCACGTCTACGTGGAAGAGGTGCCGGCCGGGGTCATCATCACCGTCGAGGACAGCGGCCTCGTCATGAGCGAGGTCCAGCTGCGCCGCGCCGAACAGGCCGTCACCGCCGAGTCCCTGGACCTCGCCGGGCTCTCCGGCACCCGCCTCGGACTCGCCGTCGTGGGCCGCCTCGCCCGCAAGCACGGGCTGACCGTCTCCTTCCGCCCCTCCGCCCGCGGCGGCACCGGCGCGCTCATGATGATCCCGGAAGAGCTGATCAGCCACGCCCCGGCCGAACCCGTCCCCGCCCCGGCCCTCCTCGCGGCCCCCGAGCCCGCTCCCGCACCGGCGGCCCGGCCCACCGGGCCGGAGGCCGCCCACGACACCCCCGTAGAATCCGGCGAGCCCGAAACCACCGGCCCGAACCCGGTGCTCGGCGACAGCGGACTGCCCCAGCGGCGGCGCGGCCGGACCCTGGCCGCCGCCCACCCCGAGGGGCCCGGCGCCGCGAGCGCGGCGGCCCGCACCCCGGCCGCCCCCGCCGGCGCGTCCCGGCCCGCCCCCCGCTTCGGCAGCTTCCGCCAGGCCGTACGCGGCACCACGGCCCCGGCGCAGCAGCAGCCCACGAACCCCCCGCACCCGGAAGGCGACGACACCCCATGACCGGCTCCACCACCGACGAGACGCTCAGCTGGCTCCTGGAAGGACTCCTGGAGCGCACGCCCGGCGCCCGGCACGCCCTCGTGCTCTCCCGTGACGGCCTCAAGCTGTGCCGCACCCCCGAGCTCTCCGTCGACCAGGCCGACCAGCTCGCCGCGATCTCCGCCGGCATCCAGAGCCTGTCGCACGGGGCGTCCATCGAGTTCGGCGACGGCACCGGCGGGGTCCGCTCCGCCATGGCCGAGTTCTACGGCGGGATCCTCTTCATCGTGGAGGCGGGCGAGGGCGCGCACCTCGCCCTCGTCGCCGCCGAGGACGCCGACGCGGGCCTCGTCGGGCACAACATGTCCGAGCTGGTGGAGCAGCTGAGCGAGCATCTGATCGCCAGGCCCCGGGGTTGAGCCGCGTCAGGCCGGGCCGGGACGACTCCCCGGACCGGCTGTACACCCTCACCGGCGGCCGCAGCAGCTCCGGCAGCGACGCCTTCGACCTGGTCACCCTGATCGTGGCCGAGTGCGACCCGGTCCCCGGCATCCAGTCCGAGCACGCGGCGATCCTGCGGATGTGCCGCTTCCCGACGGCCGTCGTGGAGGTCGCGGCCGAACTGGGCCTGCCCGTGTCGATCACCCGGATCCTCCTCGCCGACCTCCTCGACGCCGGGCGCATCAGCGCCCGGCACCCGCGCGTCACGACGTACCGCCTTCCCGACCCCGACATCCTGGAGCAGGTGCTCGTTGGACTCCGCAACCTCTGACCGGGGCGAGCCCCGCCAGGCACTCAGCAGCACCGCCGACAACGGCCTCAAGATCGTGATCGTGGGCGGCTTCGGCGTCGGCAAGACCACCCTGGTCCGCTCGGTCAGCGAGATACGCCCGCTGAACACCGAGGAGACGATGACCGCGGCCGGCGAGGCCGTCGACCACACCGACGGCATCACCGCCAAGACCGCCACCACCGTCGCCTTCGACTTCGGCCGGATCACCCTCGACGCCCACAACGTGCTCTACCTGTTCGGCGCCCCCGGCCAGGAGCGCTTCTGGTTCCTGTGGGACCGGCTGTTCTCCGGCACCCTCGGTGCCGTCGTCCTCGTCGACACCCGCCGGCTCGCGGACTCCTGGTACGCCATCGACCGCCTCGAACACCACGGCACGCCCTTCGTCGTCGCCTGCAACGACTTCGGCGGCCCCGCCCACACCCCGGAGCAGATCCGCGCCGCCCTCGACCTCCCGTCCGAGGTGCCGCTGCTGTTCTGCGACGCCCGCTCCCGCGCGTCCGGCAAGCAGGTCCTCATCTCCCTCGTCGAGCACCTCCAGCACCTCCAGCACCTCCAGAGCCGCCGGCCCGACCAGCCGGACGTCGTCCCGCACACCATCCCGGAGCCCACCCCGTGACCACGCCCGAGCCGCAGCCCGTCTACCTCGGCGGCCCCCGCTTCCAGAGCGACCCCGCAGCGCTGTACCGGGAGATGCGCCGCGACCACGGCGTTGTCGCCCCGGTCGTCCTCGACGGGGACATACCGGCCTGGCTCGTCCTCGGCTACCGCGAACTGCACCAGGTCACCAGCGACCCGCAGCTCTTCTCCCGCGACTCCGACCTGTGGAACCAGTGGGACCGCATCCCGGCCGACTGGCCGCTGCTCCCGATGATCGGCCGCAAGCAGCCGTCCATCCTCTACACCGTCGGCGAACGCCACCGCGAACGCGCCGCCGTCATCTCGGACGCGCTGGAATCCGTCGACCCCTTCGAACTCCGCGGCCACGCCGAGCGCTTCGCCGACGAGCTGATCGACGGATTCTGCGGCAAGGGCACCTGCGACATCGTGGGCGAGTACGCCATGCTCCTGCCCCTGCGCGTCCTCGCCCGCATCTACGGCTTCTCCGACGAGCAGGGCCCCGGCCTCGTCACCGCCATGAACGACATGATCAACGGCAGGGAGGGCGCCCTCGACGGCCAGCGCCACCTCGCCGAGTCCATGTACGCGCTCCTCGCCGCCAAGGCCGCCGCGCCCGGCCCCGACGTCGCCTCCCGGATGCTGGCCAACACCGCCGGATTCACCGTCGACGAGATCGCCCAGGACCTCATGGTGATGATGGCCGCCGGGCACCAGCCCACCGCCGACTGGATCGGCAACTCGCTGCGCCTGATGCTCACCGACGACCGGTTCGCCGCCTCCCTGGCGGGCGGCCGGCACAGCGTCGGCGAAGCCATGAACGAGGTGCTCTGGGAGGACACCCCGACCCAGAACGTCGCCGGCCGCTGGACCACCCGGGACACCCACCTCGGCGGCCGGCGCATCGGCAGCGGCGACCTGGTCCTGCTGGGCCTGGCCGCCGCCAACGGCGACCCGCACGTACGCACCGAAACCGGCGCCCTCACCGGCGGGAACAACGCCTTCTTCTCCTTCGGGCACGGCGAACACCGCTGCCCCTTCCCGGCCCAGGAGGTCGCCGAGGTCATCGCCCGGACCGGCATCGAGGTCCTCCTCGACCGGCTCCCCGACGTCGACCTCGCCGGGCCGGCCGCCGGACTCACCCGGCGCCCCTCGCCCTGGCTGCGCGGCCTCACCGCCCTGCCCGTGACCTACACCCCGACCCCCGCGCTTGGAGCCACCCCGTGACCTGCCCGATCGACCACACCGGCCCCGCCCCGCTCGTCCTCGACCCCTTCGTCGCCGACCTCGACGCCGAGAGCGCCGCGCTGCGCGCCGCCGGCCCGCTGGCCCGCGTCGTCCTGCCCGGCGGGGTCGCGGTGTACGCCGTCACGCACCACGCCGAGGCGCGCAGACTCCTCACCGACCCCCGCCTCGTCAAGGACATCGGCGTGTGGGGCGCCTGGCAGCGCGGGGAGATCCCCCTCGACTGGCCGCTCATAGGCCTCGCCAACCCCGGCCGCTCCATGCTGACCGTCGACGGCGACGAGCACCGCCGCCTGCGCACCCTCGTGGCGCAGGCGCTGACCGCCCGCCGGGTGGAGAAGCTCCGCGCCGGCATCGAGGCCCTCACCGCCCGCTCGCTCGACGCGCTCGCCGCCCTCCCCGCCGGTGAGACGGTCGACCTGAAGGCGCACTTCGCCTACCCGCTGCCGATGAACGTCATCAGCGAGCTGATGGGCGTCGACGCCGCCGAACACCCGCGCCTGAAGGCCCTCTTCGAGAAGTTCTTCTCCACGCAGACCCTCCCCGAGGAGGTCCCCCGGATGATGGCGGACCTCGGCGCCCTCTTCTCGCGCATCGTGGAGTCCAAGCGGGCCACCCCGGGCGACGACCTCACCAGCGCGCTCATCGCCGCCTCCGAGGACGGCGACCACCTCAGCACCGAGGAGATCACCAACACCCTCCAGCTGATGGTCGCCGCCGGGCACGAGACCACCATCAGCCTGATCGTCAACGCCGTCGTCGCGCTGGAGACGCACCCCGCGCAGCGGGCCCTCGTCCTCAAGGGGGAGGTCCCCTGGGAGAACGTCATCGAGGAGACCCTGCGCTGGTCCACCCCCACGTCGCACGTCCTGATCCGCTTCGCCACCGAGGACATCGAGGTCGGCGACCGGATCCTGCCCGCCGGCGAGGGCCTGATCGTCTCCTTCGGCGCGCTCGGCCGCGACGAGGCCCAGCACGGGGAGACCGCGGGGGAGTTCGACGTCACCCGCACCCCCAACCGGCACATCGCCTTCGGCCACGGCCCGCACGTCTGCCCCGGCGCGGCCCTGTCCCGCCTGGAGGCCCTCGTCGCCCTCCCGGCGCTCTACGCCCGCTTCCCGGAGCTGTCCCTGGCCGTCGGACGCGAGGAGCTGCGCAACAAGCCGGTCCTCACGCAGAACGACCTGTACGACCTCCCCGTCCGGCTGCGCCCGTAGGAAGGCGCGCCACAGAAAAGAAATGGTAGTCGCACCGGAGCCGTTGCTAGGTTGCTCACGTGCCGAAGCTGAATCAGATCATCGCAGTCGAAAAGGGCGTCAAGTCCAAGTCCCTCCAGGAGCTCTCCCAGGCTCACCACGACGTGCAGAAGCCCGCCCTGCTGGCCGGCATCTCGCGTACGTACCAGCCCAAGGACGAGGAGGGCGAGCAGCTGCCGCCCGAGTCCACCCGGGTGCAGGTCAAGGCGGAGGACGTGCTGCGGGCGACGGCCGGCACCCTGACCCGCCTGTTCGACGTGACGGCGACCAAGGACTGGGCGAACCGCACGGCGGCCGCGGACGTCGTCGTCGACGGCCGGGTGCTCCTCGCCCAGGTTCCGGTGCCCTACCTGCTCTTCCTCGAGAAGCAGCTGACCGACCTGCACACCTTCGTGCGCAAGCTGCCCGTCCTCGACGCCTCCGAGTCCTGGAACCTGGACCCCTCCACGGACTCCTGGAAGACGGAACCGGTGCGCACGATCCGCACCAAGAAGGTGCCGCGCAACCACGTCAAGGCCGAGGCCACGGAGAAGCACCCGGCGCAGGTGGAGGTGTACTACGAGGACGTCGCGGTCGGCTACTGGACGACCGTGAAGTTCTCCGGCGCCCTCCCGGCCCGCCGGGTCAACGAGCTCCTCGACCGGGTGGAACGGCTCCAGCAGGCCGTGAAGTTCGCCCGCGAGGAGGCCAACGGCGCCGAAGTCACCGACCAGCGGGTGGGGGACGCCGTGTTCGGCTACCTGTTCGGGTAGCCCCGAGAACGCCCCCTGCGCGACAGGGGGTGCGCGAGAGCGCAAGCTGAAACTGACGTTGAAGCTGAAACAGGGGTGTCACTGGGGGTTCGAATCCCTCCCCCGGCACACGTGCCGGGGTGGCCCAAGCGGTAGAGGCGGCCCCTTGAATCTCAGATTATCGCTCCAGTCTCAGCATTCGCCGCCGAACACCGGATCGACCGGGCGGGGACGATCACCGACGGATGGGGGTTCAAGTCCCTCCTGCGCCTCTTCGCGGCGCGGTAGTTCAAAGGCAGAACACGTCGGCCTCACCATGATCCCCTCCCTTAAACGCCGCCGGTGTGCGCAATTGGGTGGCACACAGGGGCCCGGGAACTGGACATGTTCCCGGGCCCCGTCACGTTCCCCGGGCAACTCCCGTTCCCTCAGCCACTCGTACGACGCCCCGAGCGGCGGACTGCGACCACAGGGTGACGGTGGATCCCTCTGTGAGGCGACGAGGGCCCGCGGGCCCCCGCCTAGGTTGGACGGCATGACGATCCGACGCCGCACCGCGGCCGCCGCGGCCATGCTGGCCCTCCTCCTCCCGGTCCCGCTGACGGCGGCCTCCACCGCCATGGCCGCCCCCGCGGCAGCCACCGGCACCCGGGTGAATCCGGCAGAACTGCCCGCGCCCACCGGCCGTTTCGCCGTCGGCCAGGAGGACCTCCACCTGACGGACCGCAGCAGGACCGACCCCTGGGCGCACACCGGGCCCCGGGAACTGATGGTCACCCTGCGCTATCCCGCGCAGCGCGGCACCGGCCGCGCCCCGGCGCCCTACATGAGCACCGAGGAAGCCCGGCTCATGCTGGCCGACAAGAAGCTGGACCAGGTCATCGACCCCGCAGTCTTCGCCGCCACCCGGGCCCACGCCCGCGTCGGCGCCCGGCCCGTCCAGGGCCGCTACCCGCTGATCGTCCTGTCGCCCGGCTTCACCGTGTCCCGCGCCACCCTCACCTCGCTCGCCGAGGACCTGGCCTCCCGGGGCTACGTGGTCGCCGCCGTGGACCACGCGTACGAGAGCGCCGCCACCGCCTTCCCCGGCGGCCGTATCCTGACCTGCCTGGCCTGCGGGCCGGCCGATGCCCCGGGGGGCCACGAGGCCGTCCTCGGCGTCCGGGCCCAGGACGTCTCCTTCCTCCTCGACCGCCTCACCGGCCGTCACCCGGCCTGGCGTCACGCCGGGCTCATCGACGCCGGCCGCATCGCCATGGGCGGCCACTCCATGGGGGGCGCCGCCGCCCTGCCGGCCATGGCCGCCGACCCGCGGATCCGCGCGGGCGCCGACATGGACGGGGGCCTGCCCGGTCCGTACCCCGCCGCCGGGATCGGCGGCCGCCCCTTCCTGCTGTTCGGTGCGGCCGCCAGCGCGCCCGGGGGCCACTCGAACGGCGACTGGTCGAAGACGTGGCCGCACCTCGACGGCTGGAAGCGCTGGATCACCGTCGACGGCACCGACCACTTCGCGGCCACCGACTTCCCCGCCATCCGCGACCAGCTCGGACTGCCCCACCCCGAGGCGCCGCTGCCCGGCTCCCGCGCCCTCGAACTGACCCGGACCTACGTCGGCGCCTTCTTCGACCAGCACCTCAAGGGACGACCCGGGCCGGTTCTGGACGGCCCCCGCGCCGACACCCCCGAGGTCCGCTTCCACACCCCCTGAGCGGCCCGTACGGGGGCCCGTACGGGGGCCTGTACGGGCCCCCGTACCGCGCCCGGCGGCTACACGGGCACGGACACGAAGGTCCGGCCCGTCTCGTTCACCACCAGGACCTCCCTGACGTCCGACGGGTCCACGGCCGCGGAGCCGTCCAGGGCCGCGGCCTTGCCCTCGCCGTGCTCCGCCGTGCCCACGACCCAGCCGCCCGCCGTGGAGCGCGTACCGTCCCGGGAGACCACCACCAGCCGGCACCGCTCGCCCGCGGGCACCCCCGTCACCGCCGCGCGCAGCCGCACCCACCCGGCCGCCGGCGTCAGCTGTACGGTCATCCGCGCGCCCGTCCCCACATCCGCGGCGGAGGCCACCCGGGTGCCCGCCACCGGCGGCGAAGGCGCCGCCGACACGGTCGGCGGCGCAGGCGGCGGCAGCGCCCCGGCGCTCCCCGGGTCCGCGCCCACCCGGGCACCGGCCCAGAACACCGCCGCCAGCGAGGCGGCCGCGGCCAGCCCCACCACGCCGGCCCGCCACCGCGCGGCCGACGCCCGCTCCCCGCGCACCTGCCGCAGGGTCCGCTGGAGCAGCAGGTCCCCGCCCGGCGGAGGCCCGTCGAGGAAGGCCTCCTCGGGCACCTCGCCCAGCACCCTCTCCATCTCGCGCAACGCGCCCACCTCCTCCCGGCACCGCACGCAGTCGCCGAGGTGCTCCCCGACGCGCCGTACCTCCTCCTCGTCCAGGACGCCGAGCACGTACGCGCCGAGCAGTTCCGGTTCCTCCTCGTGCCGCTGCCGGTTCACGCCACCACCTCCCGCAGTCCGCCGGGCTGCTGGGGCGGCCGGCCGGTTCCTCTCCTCCGCGCGCCGTCCCCGGCGGCGTCCCCGAACACCTCGCGCAGGGCCTTGAGCGCGTAGTGCGAGCGCGACTTGACCGTCCCCGCGGGGATGCCCAGCCGGTCGGCGGCCTCGGCGACGCTGTGCTGGCGGTAGTACAACTCGGTCAGGACGTCCCGGTGTTCCGGCGACAGCCGGTCCAGGGCGCCGAGTACCGTCATGGCGTCCACCACGGCGTCCGCGTGGTCCCCCTCCACCGGGGGAGCGGCCGCCGACCCGGAGACCTCCGGCGGGCGGGCGGCCCTGGCCCGGTACCGGTCCGTGATGATGTTCCGGGTGACCGTGAGCAGCCAGCCGCGCACCGAGCCCTTGCCGTTGACCAGGACCTCGGAATGCCGCCAGGCCCGGATCAGCGTCTCCTGGACGACGTCCTCGGCGGCGGCGCGGTCCCCGGTCAGGCGGGTGGCGTAGGCGAGCAGGGCGTTGCCGTGCTCCTCGTACACCGCCCTGATCAGCGCCTCGTCGGTAGAGCCCCGCCGAGTACGGGGCCACAGTGGTCCGGGCATCTCACCCTCTCCGTCCGCCTCGTGTCGCGTCGTGCGCTCGGAACACGGCCCCGAAGGGCCGGCCGGTTCATGTGACCCGCGTCACTCGCGTCCGGCAGGTGAGGCCCCCGTCGAGGCAGGCGACGGGCTCGCCCCTCCTGGCGTCCGCCATCACGTCCGCGGACACCGCGCGCCCCGGCCGGCCGCCCGGCGGAGCCCGGCGCGCGGCCGAGGTTGGCCCGTCCCGTGCTTGTCCGGCCGGGGGCCGCCCGCGAGAGTTCTCCGTATGACACCGGAAGAGCTCCTGCACTCCTTCGCCCGGACCCGTGCCTCCCTCGACGGCGAGGAGACCGTCTTCTGGTGGACCGGCGACGTCCACTCCTGGGCCCCCGGCGAGCCCTACCGCCGCCTCTTCGGCTTCGAGGGCCTCAACACCGCCCGGCTGGAGCGGGACGAGGAGGACGGCGGCTACCGGCTGCTCTCCCGGGAGGCAGCCTTCTACCTCGACCCCACCACCCGGGACATCCTCGACACCTGGCACGGCAAGCCCGTGGTGCACGTCTGGAACGATCCGGCCAACCAGCGCTTGCGGCCCTTCCCCGTACCGCGCACCGAACTGGGCGACCAGGTGTGCTTCAGCCTGGAGATCCCGCTCGCCTACCCCTCCCCGCTGCCGGTCGCCGACTACCCGCTCAACTCCGCCGACGACACCTACCGGGCGCTGGAGCTCTTCCAGTTCTTCACGCCCGCGGCGGCCCTCGCCGGTGACGCCCCGAGCGTCCCCGCGACCATGTCGTGGACCCGGATGTCCCCCTGGCTGCCCTGGATGGAACAGGGGCAGCGCCCCGGCGGCCTCACCTTCCACTGCCGGGGCGTGAAGCTCGCCTCCTACGCCGAGGTGCCCGAACGCACCCGCGCGTACATCGCCGCCCACCAGCCGCAGTTCGCCCGCGCGCCGGAGAAGTGGGCCGAGCCCAACGAGACCAGCTGGACCTACTTCCGCCGGCTCAACCCCCGCTGACCGGCGGGGGAGGGGAGGGACCCCCAGGGTCCGGACAAGGGTTTTCCCCGTATCGGGTTCACCCCCGCGTTGCCTACTGTCTGCCCACCGGCGATCTTCCGCGCCCCGGGCGGCCCCGCACCAACCCCACATGGTGTGAAGCGACCGCGGACGCGCTGATCGCCGGGTACGCCGTTGCCCTGCCCCGCCGTCGCGGCCGGACAACGCGGCGCGCGGCGGTGGCCGGGGCGGGTGCGACCAGCCCGCCCGGGCCCCGCTTCCGCCGGTTCCACCTCCCACACTGCACCGACCGGCCGCTCCGGCCTGCCCGGATCCGGCCCGTAAAGGGGAACAACGTGCACGCACCCAGACGTCGGCTCATATCCGTCGTGGCCATGTCCGTCACCCTGCTCGCCGGCTCCGCCACCGCCGCGGTGGCCGTGGCCCCCGCGAACGACCCGGCCGCCTCCACCCTCCCGGCCGCCGCGGCCCCCGCCACCCCCGCCGCCGCCCCGGTCGAGAACCTGATCGTCGGCTACAAGTCCTCCGCCTCGGAGGCCGGTTCCAACGACGCGGCCGCCGCCGACGCCACCGCCAAGGGCAAGAAGGCCGGCAAGAAGGCGAAGTTCGACCGCCGTCTGGGCACCGGAGCCGCACTCGTCAACCTCGGCGGTGCGACCGCCCCGGCCGACGCCGCCGCCGTGATGGCCCAGTTCCGCGCCGACCCGGACGTCGCCTACGTCGAGCCGGACTCCCGCGCCTACGCGATGGCCACCCCGAACGACACCGAGTACGCCAAGCAGTGGGACCTCTTCGAGCCCACCGCCGGCATGAACGTGCCCGCCGCCTGGGACAAGACCACCGGTTCCGGCGTCACCGTCGCCGTGATCGACACCGGCTACGTCGCCCACTCCGACGTGGCCGCCAACGTCGTCGCCGGCTACGACTTCATCAGCAGCTCCACCGCCGCCCGCGACGGCAACGGCCGCGACAACAACCCGGCCGACCAGGGCGACTGGAGCGCGGCCGGCGAGTGCGGCACCGGCTCCAAGGCCAGCGACTCCTCCTGGCACGGCACCCACGTCGCCGGCACCATCGCCGCCGCGACGAACAACGCCAAGGGTGTCGCGGGCATCGCGTACAACGCCAAGATCCAGCCCGTCCGCGTGCTCGGCAAGTGCGGCGGCGCGACCTCGGACATCGTCGACGCCATCACCTGGGCCTCCGGCGGCACCGTCGCGGGCGTCCCGGCGAACGCCACGCCCGCCAAGGTCATCAACATGAGCCTCGGCGGCTCCGGCGCCTGCACCGCCACCTACCAGAACGCCATCAACGCGGCCGTCGCCCGCGGCACCACCGTCGTCGTGGCCGCCGGCAACAGCAACGCCGACGCGGCCGGCTTCTCGCCCGCCAGCTGCAACAACGTGATCAACGTGGCCGCGAGCAACCGCACCGGCGACCGCTCGTTCTACTCGAACTACGGCACGATCATCGACGTCGCCGCCCCGGGCGGTGAGACCCGCCGCGCCACCGACACGCCCGGCACCGTCACCACCCCCGAGAACGGCATCCTCTCCACGCTGAACGGTGGCACCACCACCCCCGGCGCCGAGATCTACAAGCCGTACCAGGGCACCAGCATGGCCGCCCCGCACGTCGCGGGCCTCGCCGCCCTCCTCGTCGGCGCCAAGCCCTCGCTCACCCCGGCGCAGATCGAGTCGGCCATCAAGGCCAACGCCCGCCCGCTGGCCGGCACCTGCACCGGCGGCTGCGGCTCCGGCCTCGCCGACGCGGCCGCGACCGTCAACGCCGTGACCTCGACGCCCGCCACCCCGTCGTTCGAGAACACCGCGGACTTCGCCATCGGCGACAACACCACGGTCGAGAGCCCGATCGCCGTCACCGGTGTCACCGGCAACGCCCCAGCCGCGCTCAAGGTCGGCGTGAACATCGCGCACACCTACATCGGTGACCTGAAGGTCGACCTGGTCGCCCCCGACGGCACCGTCTACACCCTGCACAACCGCGCCGGCGGCAGCACCGACAACATCAACCAGACCTACACCGTCGACGCCTCCTCCGAGGTCGCCAACGGCACCTGGAAGCTGCGCGTGAACGACAACGCGGGCGGCGACACCGGCAAGATCGACTCCTGGAGCCTCGGCTTCTGACCCGGTCCGCACCGGTCCCGGCGGAGCCCCCCAACTCCGTCCTGACGGACCGATGGTACGGACCAACCCAGTGCGCGGGTCTGCCGGTACCTCCCGTACCGGCAGACCCGCGGCGCTTTCCTGCCACCTGACTGAATTCTGCGTCACAATCCGGGTCCGCCGGGGGGCTGACCTCGTATTGTCGCGTCTCACAGGAAGGGCACAGAACAGGGGCGCGAAAGGCGGGTGGCTGTGCGTGGCGGCGACGGCGAACGCTGACACCAACGTCGGACACGGTGCACTCATCGAGGCGGTCGACCGGGCGCTGACCACGCACGGCCGCGCCGTCCTCACGGGACCCGCCGGCTCGGGAAAGACCGAGGTGGCCAGCGCCGTCGCGGCCGCCGCCGCCCGACGGCACGAAACCGTCCTGCGGCTCGCCCCCGAAGCCGCCGACCGGGAAATACCCGAAGCCGCGGCCGCCGCCCTCCTCGCCTCCGTCCCCCGCGCCACGCTCGACCGCCTCGCCGGACCCCAGCGCACCGCCATCGCCCTGCTCCGCCGCGAGGCCGACGCCCCCCGCGCCGGCCGCGACCACGTCGCCCTGCGCCTGGCCGTCGTGGAGGTGCTCCGCACCCTCGCCGTCCCCGGGCCGGTCCTGCTCGTCCTCGACAACGCCCAGTGGCTCGACCCCGAGAGCACCGACCTGCTCCGCTTCGCCCTGCGCCTGACGCCGCCGCGCGTACGGGTCCTCGCCGCCGAATGCGTCCAGGGCGGCGCCCCCGTCGCCGAACCCCTCTGCGGCCCCGGCACCCCCGTCGTCCGCATCCCCGCCCTCGGCGCCGACGAGGTCGCCGAGCTGCTGCTGCGCCACGGCCTGCCCGCCCGCCTCGCCGGCCGCATCCACCAGGCCAGCGGCGGCAACCCGCGACTCGCCCTGGCCCTCGGCCACTCCCTCGCCGAAGCCGCCGCCTGCCAGGGCGGCGCCCACCACGCCGACTCCCTGCCCCTGACCGGCCAGGCCCGCGAGGTCGCCCGCCGGCTCCTCGCCGCCGCCCCCGGCAGGACCCGCCCGACCCTGCTGCTCGCCGCCCTCGCCGCCCGCCCCACCACCGCCCTGCTGCGCCGCGCAGGACGCCCCGACGCCGAGGCGGAACTCGCGGAGGCCGAACGGGCCGCGCTGGTCACCGTCGGCGAGGACGGCGCCGTCGCCTTCACCGCCGGCGCCCTGCCGGCCGCCCTGGCCGCCGACGCCGGCTGGCCCGAGCGGGCCGCCGGGCACGCCGCGCTCGCCGCCGCCGTGGACGACCCCGTCCAGGCCGTGCGCCACCGCGCCCTCGCCGTCGACACCCCCGACGCGGACCTCGCCGCCGAGATCACCCGGGCCGCCGACGCCTGCCGCCGCCGGGGCCAGCGGGCGCTCGCCGCCGAGCTCGGGCTGCTCGCCGCCGAACGCACCCCCGCCCGCCTCGCGCAGGACGAGCTGGCCCGGCTCGTGGCCGCCGCCGAGGACGCGGGCTGGGCCGGCCGCGCCGACCTCGCCCGCCGCGCCACCCGCGCCGTGCTCGCCCGCGACGCCTCGCCCGCCCAGCGGGTACGGGCCCGCCTCGCGGTGATCGACGCCGCCGGGCAAGCCCTGGCCGACCTCGACGAGACCATCGCCCACGCCGTGGCCGACGCCGCCGGGGACCCCGCCCTGCAGGCCGCCGTCCAGCTCCGGATCGCCTGGAAGCACAACATCGGCGACGGCGACCCCGTCCGCTCGCGCGACGCCGCGGCCCAGGCCGGAACCCTCGCCAAGGCCGGAGGGGACCAGGTCGCCGAAGCCATGGCCCTGACGGTCCGCGCCCGGATGGGCCGCATCCTCGGCGACCCCGACGCCGAGGAGATCCTGGCCCAGGCCCTCGCCCTGCCCGCCCCCGAGGTCCCCCTCGGCATGCGCAACGCCCCCCAGTACCTCGCCGTCCGCCACGCCCTCTTCGACGACCGGCTCGCCGACGCCCGCCGCCAGCTCCTCGTCCTGCTGCCCGCCGTCCAGCGCACCGGCTCCGCCGAGGACGTCTTCGAGGTGCTGCGCAGCCTCACCGAGACCGAACTGCGCCGGGGCCACTGCGCCCGCGGCACCGCCCACGCCCGCCGCGCCCTGGAACTCACCATCGAAGCCGGCCTCTCACCCGGCCCCGCCTGGTACGTGGCCGCCACCGCCGAAGCGGCGGGCGGCAGCTTCACCCGCGCCGCCGGCTACGCCCGCCGGGGCATCAGGGCCTCCGAGGAGGAGGGCGACCAGGTCTTCCTCTCCCGGGGGCTGTTCGCGCTCGGCACCGTCGAACTGGCCACCGGCGAGGCCGCGAAGGCGGTGGCCACCCTGCGCCGGGTCGCCGCCCTGGAAGAAGCCCAGCAGGTGGTGGACCCCTCGGTCCTGCGCTGGCACGGGGAGCTCGCCGAGGCACTGGTCGCCGCCGACGCCCCCGCGGAGGCCGCGGCCCTGCTGGACCGCGTCACCCCCGTCGCCCGTGCCCTGGAACGGACCACCGTGCTCGCGGCCCTGGACCGGGCGCGGGGGCTGTGCCTGTCCGCGCAGGGCGAGCCGGAGCCCGCCGTCGCCCTGCTGGAGACGACCGCCGAGCGGTTCGGCGCCCTCGGACTGCCCCTCGAACAGGGCCGTACGCTGCTCGCGCTGGCCCGGGTGGAACGCCGGCGCCGCCGCCGGGCCCCCGCCCGGGCCGCCCTGCGGGCCGCGGCCGGGCTGTTCGAGGCGGCCGGAGCGGCGCCCTGGCTGGAGCTCGCCCGGGAGAGCGCGCCCGAGACCAGCGGCCCGCACCCCGGCGTGGCCTCCCTCACCGAGGCGGAGACGCGGCTCGCCCTCCTCGTCGGCGGGGGAGCCAGCAACCAGGAGGCGGCGGCGAAGCTCTTCCTCAGCGTCAAGACGGTGGAGGCCCGGCTCACCCGGATCTACCAGAAGCTCGACGTCCGCTCCCGCGCCCAGCTGGCCACGGCCCTGCGCGGCCGGTGAGCCGGTCCCTGCCCGCCGTCAGCAGCCCAGGTTGTCGCCGGGAGTGACCCCGAGCAGCCGGGTGAAGCTCTGGTAGGCGCTCACCCGGCTCTGCACCTGCGCCGGGTTCCCGCCGTTGCACTCCAGGGCGCCGTTGATGGAGCGGATCGTCTCGCCGAAGCCCGCGCCGTTGACCATGGCCGCGTGGGCGGTCATCGTGCCGGGGCCGTTCTGGGTGTTCCAGTACCAGAGCGCCGTCTTCATCGCGACGGCCGGGTCCCGCTCCACCAGGTAGGGGTTGGCGAGCAGGTGGATGCCGAGGGCGTCGCCGGCCGCCTTGTAGTTGAAGTTCCAGCTCAGCTGGATCGGGCCGCGACCGTAGTACGCGGCCTGACCGGCCGGACAGCCGTAGGGCTGCGAGGCGTCGCAGTAGTGCGGGTAGTTGGCGGTGTTCTGCTCCACGATGTGGACGAGTCCGCCCGTCTCGTGGGAGACGTTCGCCAGGAAGGCCGCCGCCTCGCGCCGCTTGACGGTGTCGTCGCCGGTGTGGGCGAAGGCCGGGTAGGCGGAGAGCGCCGCGACCAGGCCGTTGTAGGTGTAGAAGGGGTTCCGGTTCGGGAACATCTGGTTGAACTGGGCCTCGCTGACCACGAAGCCGGACGGATCGCCGGTGCCCGGGTCGGGATCCTGGCCCCCGCCGCCGCAGGCGCCCTGGTCCGACCAGACGCCCCACTGGCCGGTGGTGCCGGGCGTTTCGCCCTGGGTCCACCACTTGGCCTGCCAGTTGTGGCCGCCGTACGAGGCGCTGTTGCCGCCCGTGTAGACGGCGGAGGTACTCCAGGCCGCGGCGCAGGCGGGGGCCGCGGCGGCGGGGGAGGCGGGCAGGGCGACGGCCAGGCCCAGGGTCGCGGCGGCGGCCACGGCGAGGGAGAGGGCACGGCGGCGTAGCGTACGTATCACGTAACTGCTCCTGGAGTGGGGGGATTTGTCGCGCGGCGTGTGGGGTGCGACGACTACCGCCACTGAACCGAATTGGTCTGGACCTGTCAAGGTCCAGACCAAAGCCTTTACGTGTCGGATGCGGGGTGGAACCGGCCGGAACATGCCGGAGCGGCGTGACGGGCGAGGCCGTCACGCCGCTCCGGGGCCGCTGGATCAGCTGCCGGCCGAGAGGTTGCCCGACAGGACCGGGATGTTCTCGGCGATGTGCGAGAGGGTCTCGTCACCCTTGCCCTGGGTGGAGTTCTCGGCGCACTGCTGGTTCTGCGGGTTGGAGGCGATCGGGATGTCCTGGACGCCGACGTTGACGAGGGCCAGGACGGACTGGACGTTGACCTTGGCCGGCAGGCCGATGCAGAGCTTGTTCAGCGAACCCTGGACCGCGGAGAGCTGCGGGCTCATCGCGCCCTCCGTCTCCTGGTTGCCGTAGATCTGCGTGGCGTTGTTGCCGTTGACCGTGTTGACGCCGTTGTCGTTGCCGACCGCCATCGCCGGGGAGGCTGCAAGGGCGCCAGCCCCGAGGACGGAGGCGGTGACCGCGGCGGTGGCCATGAACTTCTTGAGCATCGTGAGGATCCTTCTGTCGCATGTGCTGTCCCCGGCGGAACGACCTGATCAACTGCCCCTGGCCCCAGGGGTTATCGCAGGTCACCCATGCGGCCCAACGTTTCCTCGGGATCCCCAGGTCAGCCGGTCTTGCGCCGGACCTTCTTGTTCTTGCCGCCCGGCCCACTGCTGGAGCCCTGCACCTTCGCCCGGCTCTGGTGGGCCTGCTGGGACTGGGCGTGCGAGGCGTTGCGCTCCAGCGCCTCGCGGAACTTGCGCTTGGCCTCCTCGGCGGGGGACTCCTCCTGCGGGACGTCGTCACGGGGGGTCTGCGGTGTGTCGGCCATCTGGTGCCTCCTGGAGTGATCGGGTCGCCAGTGTGTCAGTCGGACCGCCGCCGGGCCATCCAGTTGGGCGGCGGCGGGCGGGCCGTCAGGCGGCTCCGGCCGGCGCCTCGGCGCCGCCGCCGGCGCGGATGGCGTTCAGGGCGGCCGTGTGGAGGGCCGCTGGATCGCCGTGGGTGACGGGGCTGCCGGTCAGCGTGTACCACTCGTCGGCGTCCGTGTACTGGACCTCGAAGCGGACCCGGCCGCCCGGTCCCGCGGTGGTGCGCAGGGTGAGCGGCCCCGTGATGACGCCGACCTCGTCGGTCATGGCGCCGCCGGGACCCGCGAGGACCTCGTCCTGCCACTGGCGGGGGGCGGTCATGAGGCGCAGGTGTCGATCATGGTGGTGAGCATGGCCCTCTCCGCTTCGGTGACGGTCAGACGGTAATGGGACTTGACGGTGGTCCAGGCCCGCCCGTACTGGCACCAGCTCGACTTGTCCGGGGGCTGCCACAGGTCGGGGCTCTGGTCGCCCTTGGAGCGGTTCGACGCCGCCGAGACCGCCAGCAGCTGCGGCCGCGTCAGGTCGTTCGCGAAGGCCTTGCGCCGGGCGGCGTCCCAGCCCGAGGCGCCGGACCGCCAGGCCTCGGCCAGCGGAACCATGTGGTCGATGTCCAGTGCGGCGGGCTCGTCGACCACGGCCCCGTCGTACAGGCTCTTCCAGGAGCCCGACCGGGCGCGGCACTCGGAGTCCTGGGTGACGTCCTTCCCGTCGCGCTTGAGCACCGTCTCCCGGGTGTCGCACCGGCCGCCCTGCTCGGCCCAGTGGGTGAACCGGTCGCGGCTGTAGCCGGCCATCGTGCCCGGCGTGCCGGTCGTGAGCGCCGCGAGCTGCGTACGGGCGACGGCGGCGCTGACCATGCCCGGCAGCACGTCGCCGGACGCGGGCTTCGCGTCCGCGGAACCCGTCGCGGAGGGGCCGGAGCTCGCGGGCCTCCCCGCCGGTTTCCCGTCCCCGGGGACGCCCGGGCCCCCGCAGCCGCTCAGCCCGAGCAGCAGCGCGGCGGCCACCGCCGCGCCGCGTACACCTGTGTGACGATCCATGACCCCACCCCGGACGAGACGCTCCGCGAACTGACCCGGGCACACTACCCATAACCGGACAAGCGTCAACGCACCGGGCCTACGTTCTCGCTCGTACCCCGGAGCCGGCCCGGCAACCGGGGGTGTTGCAGCCCCCGTTCGCCGGCCGGCCCACCCGTCAGGGGACGGGGCGTCAGCTCCAGGAGGCGGCCACCAGGGAGCGCTGGGCCGCCTCGAGGTGCGTGGACGCCGCCAGCCAGGCCCGGGCGTAGCCGTCCGACGAGGCCTCGGTGAGGCGGCCGAAGGCGTCCCGGGAGCGGCGGTCGGCCTCGGCGACGAGCGCGTCGGCCAGGTCGGCCGCCGCCCCGAAGCCCGCCCGGCGCAGCGGACCCGACGCCGTCAGCGGCTCCGGCCCGCGGGCCGACTCCGCCACCGCCCGGCGCCCGCCCGCCACTCCCGTCTCCAGCAGCCGGCGCACCCGCCACAGCGGCGAAGCGGCCAGCGGGTCCGGCCCCGGCTCGGCGGGGGCCACGGCTGCGGGGGCCCCGCCGTCCGGGAAGTGGCCGCCCTGGAGCCGGTCGTAGCCCAGGTCCGCCCGGCCCCGCCACTGCGGCGGCAGCCGCAGCGTGTACGCGGCCCCGGGCACCGGCCCCACCGCGAGCGGGCTCAAAGTGGCCGCCCGGTCCGGGTCGGGACGGCCGAGGACGCGCAGCACCAGGCCGGGACACCCCGCCAGGCGGCGCAGGTTGGCGGTGTGCGCCAGCTCCGGGTGCGGATGCGCCGGGCGCAGCCGCAGCAGCGGCGCGTCCGGGCGCAGCTCCCGCACCAGGAGGTGCTCGCCGGCCGCGCCGGCCACCTGGACGTCGCAGCCCAGCAGGCCCGTTCCGGCCTCCCCCGCCAGCAGCTCCCGTACGGCGTCGGCCGCCGGGCGGGCGAAGAGCGCCGCCGCCGGCTCCTCCTCCCAGGACACCCCGGGCGCCGGCACCGCCCGTACCCCGCGCCCGGCGCCGAGGCGCCCGTCGGCGGAGACCGTCGCCCCGGCGATGCGCAGCCCCGCGCGCGCCAGCCCCGCGTGGTCGAGGGCGGCTCCGCCGAGGGCCACGGAGGCCGACCCGGCGCCCCGGGCCCGGGCGAGGCCGCCGGGGCGGACGTCCGAGAGCGAGTACCGGGCGCCGTCCGCGCCCAGCAGGTGGGTGACGACGCCCCCGTAGCCGGTGGCGGTCAGCACGGGCTCCCGGCACAGGCCGTGCACGAGCAGGCTGCCGCCCGCCCCGTACGCGCGCCGACCGCCCCCGGTCAGCCCGGGGCCGCCCGTGCCGGACGCCAGCAGCGCGGCGGTGCGCAGCAGTTCCGCGAAGGCGGCGGCCAGGTCGGTGAGCCGCTGGGCGGCGCGGCGCTCCCGCGCGGCCCGCAGGCCCCGCACCACCCGCAGCGCGGCGGCCTCGGCGTGCGGCAGGCCGGCGAGGCGCGCGGTGTGCGCGGCCCGTCCTCGGAGAGGTGCACGAGCATCATCACGTCGGTGCAGTTGCATCCCTTGCCGCCGACGTGCAGGCGGCGCTTCTCGGC